>NZ_BAABAT010000010.1:0-162160 GCF_039537565.1 Dactylosporangium darangshiense | reverse complement strand
CCGGTGTGCGGGTCCCATACACGTACCGTGCGATCGTCGCTGGCGGAGGCCAGTAGATACTGGCCTCCGCGCTGTGGCACTGCGGTCAGCGCACGCACGGTATCGGTGTGGCCGATCAGTTCGGCGATTGGCCGGCCGGTGTGCGGGTCCCATACACGTACCGTGCGATCGTCGCTGGCGGAGGCCAGTAGATACTGGCCTCCGCGCTGTGGCACTGCGGTCAGCGCCCGCACGGTATCGGTGTGGCCGATCAGTTCGGCGATCGCCCAGCCGTTGCGCGGGTCCCAAACCTGAACTGTGTCGTCGTAGCCAGCGGAGGCGAGTAGGTGCTGGCCGTCGGGCTGTAGCACCACGGTTAACGCTCGCACCGCGCCGGTGTGGCTGGTCATCGTGGCGATTGGTCGGCCGGTGTGCGGGTCCCACAGCCGTACCGTCCGGTCGGTGCTGGCGGAGGCAAGTACCTGCCGACCGTCGGGCTGGGGGACTACGGCCAAGGCCCACACGGCGCCGGTGTGGCCGGTCAGCCTGGCGATTGGCCGGCCGGTGTGCGGGTCCCATACACGTACCGTGCGATCGTCGCTGGCGGAGGCGAGTAGGTGCTGGCCATCGGGTTGCGGCACCACGGTCAACGCCCGCACGGTGCCGATGTGATCGTGCTCGGCGACCGGCTGGCCGGTGTGCGGGTCCCACAGGCGTGCCGTGCGATCGTCGCTGGCAGAGGCGAGTAGGTGCTGGCCATCGGGCTGCGGCACCACGGTCAACGCCCACACGACGCCGGCATGGCCGTGTTCGGCGATTGGCCGGCCAGCATGCAGATCCCACACCCGTACCGTGCTGTCGTCGCTGGCGGAGGCGAGTAGGTGCTGGCCATCGGGCTGCGGCACCACGGTCAACGCCCGCACGGTGTCGGTGTGGCCGGTCAGTTTGGCGATTGGCCGGCCGGTGGACGGATCCCATACGCGCACCGTGTCGTCGTCGCTGGCGGAGGCGAGTAGGTGCTGGCCATCGGGCTGCGGCACCACGGTCAACGCCCGCACGGTGTCGGTGTGGCCAGTCAGTTTCACGATTGGCCGGCCGGTGGACGGATCCCATACGCGCACCGTGTCGTCGTCGCCGGCGGAGGCGAGCAGATGCTGGCCGCCGGTTTGTGGGACTGCGGTCAACGCCCAAACAGTGCTGGTGTGGCTGAGGTTGGCGATTGGCCGGCCGGTGTGCGGATCCCATACGCGCACCGTGTCGTCGGCGCTGGCAGAGGCGAGTAGGTGCTGGCCATCGGGCTGCGGCACCGTGGTCAACGCCCAAACAGTGCTGGTATGACGGAGTTTGGCGATTAACTGGCCGGTGCGAGGGTCCCACACCCGTACCGTGCGATCGTCGCCGGCGGAGGCGAGTAGGTGCTGGCCATCGGGCTGGGGCACCACGGTCAACGCCCGCACGGTGTCGGTGTGACCGGTCAGCGTGGCGATTGACTGGCCGCTGGACGGGTCCCATACGCGTACCGTTTGGTCGTAGCCAGCCGACACGAGTAGGTGCTGGCCGTCGGGTTGTGCGACTACGGTCAGTGCCCGCACGGTGTTGGTGTGGCCGGTCAGTTCAGCGATTGGCTGGCCGGTGTGCGGATCCCATACAACCGTTTGGTCGTAGCCGGCGGAGGCAAGTAGGTGCTGGCCGTCGAGTTGTGGAACTACGGTCAACGCCCAGACAGGACTGGTATGGCGGAGTTTGGCGATTAGCTGGCCGGTGCGAGGCTCCCATACCCGTACCGTGCGATCGTCGCCGGCGGAGGCGAGCAGGAACTGGTTGTCGGGTTGCGGAACCACGACCAACGTCCGGACGACGCTGGTGTGCCCATTCAGAACGCGATGGGCGGTTCCGGTCCAGAACGCGTGCCGGATTGCCCATGACCGTGGTCGACGGACGTCGATGGCCTCGGCAAGGCTACGACACCGCATTTTGTGCGCGGACACGTAGAGCCAAGTCTCGTGGTCATGTGCGCCGGTCCAGGAGTTGCCGGCGATTTCCAGCGCGCCGAACGCTGCTCGCGCGGCGTCGGTAGTGAGGTGACGTCGGTGTTGCAGCAGATCGGCGATCGGGGCGACGAGCAGAAATCCGGGGTCGAGTGCGAGATGATCTAGCTGACCGCAGGCCGCGGCGTGGGTGGCGAGGTGTCTGGATGTGTAGCTGTCTGCGCCGGTCCAGTTTCGTGTAGCGGGATCCCCGGGCGGGGTGAGTGCACGACAGATCAGGCGATGCGCCTGGCTGGTGCGCTCAGCCAGGTCGTGAGTCAGTTCTGCGACACGCCGCTGATCGCAATCGATGGCAGAGTTGGCCTCGCAGAATTGGCGAAGGCTATGGTGCCGTAGCCCATACAGGTCCGGGTCGCCGCCTGGCCGGGTAAGTAGAAACGGTCGTAGCGTCCCGCGAAGCAACGCCCGTGCCGGTGCCACGGGCAGGCCCGCCCAGTCAGCGAGTTGCCGACCCGTTTGAGGTTCGCGCGCAGCGGCGAGGGTCGCTAGCAGCGGCATCATCGTATTTTCCCAGTCGGCGGCCGGATCGGCGCACCACCGGTCAATGTTGTCGGTGTAGTAACCGGCCAGTCCAGCGGGGAGATGGCTGACGTCTCTTGCGGGTCGACCTTGCCGGATTTGGTCGAGCACCATAACGGCGTAGATCCACACCCCGCAGGACGCCTTCAGTAGCCGCTCGCAGAACTCCTCGCCACGCATGCCTGCCGCCGCAACTGCGGTGCCGATCCGATTATCACGGGCTGTGACGTGGTGCAGATAGCTTGCCAGGTCTTCGCGGTTGAGCGAACTTTCCACCTCAATGCGTTCGGTATATCCAACCCTCGTTGGCAAGGGCAGGCCGGGGCGGGTCGTGGCAATCACAGCGCATCCTGGTGGCAGTTGGCGCGGCAGGCCTAACGGCAGCTCGCCGGCCGCTGGCAGCGGCGCCTCGTCCAGGCCATCGACTAGTAGCACCACCGGCTGCCCAGCTTCGGAACGATCGCGGGAAGCTGCGGCATCACACAGCCGCTGGTACAGCCACAACGTTGTGTCGTGGCCAGCGGGCAAAACTCCGCCAGGTGCAGCATCCTCAAGCTTCCACCGGGCGATCAACTGAGCGGTCAGATTCGCCCGCGCCGTGGCCGGGGACGTGCCGCCCGGCAGGCGCGTCACATGCGTGGGCCATAGCCGAGTGAATGCCAAGAACGCGGCCAGCGCTGACTTGCCCATGCCGGCCTCGGCTTCTACGAACAGATACCCGCCCACCTTCTCGCGCACACATCGGGCGGTGAAGTCGTCGATGCGCCGCAACAGCCAATCCCGGCCCTGGAACAGGCCGAGCACGTCGTTCGGGTTGGCAGGGTCGACCAGACCTACGTCTGACGGCAGTAAATCTAGCGATATTGTGGCCTGGCGCAGCAACGCGAACGGACCGGTGAAAAGCTGTTGGATCACCGTGCCGTAGTTGACGCCGACCGCTTGGCCGCCTGGTGCTTCGACGGCATCGATCCGTTGAACGGATCGGTGCCAGCCGATCACCGACCCCGCTCCTGATACATCAGGCCGTAGTTGACGCCCGCCGCCTGACCGCCAGGCGCCAAGACCTTGCCGATTTGGTTTGTCGGCTCGCCTGCAAGACAATCCGTGCTGGCATCGCTCCGTTCGGTCATCGCGCGTATTCCAACCCAGCCAGCCTCGACCAGCATCGCCACTACGAACGCCACCCCAACCGGCCACCTCCAGCCGTTGGCGAATGCGTTCCCCAGCAGTCCCGCCCCACCTCCCAGAACCGCCGATACGGCGGCCGGCAACCCATGACGCCGCACGCTTGCCACAACCCACCCCCAGCGTGTCGCCTGCACCGAATCGACATTCATTATCACATCAGCCGTCAACGACCAACGGACGCCACCGCTCGGGTGAGGCCGCTCTCGGCCCCGAGGTTAACTACAATTCCTTACGTTTCGGCAGAAAAGCCTAGGCCTGCCCGTCGCCCCTGCAGGATTCGAACCTGCGCTCACGTGTAGGCGGGCGGCGATGTGAGCACGGCCGCACTCAATGTCTACGCCTTGAACGTCGGCTCTAGCTAGTGCCGACGGGCCAACGCGAAGCACTTGGCCTAGGCATCGCCTCCGATTGCTGAAGACTCGACGAGGAGGGCTCTCTGAACTTCTGAGATGCGGGCGTTAGAGGCTGCGTGTCCGTTCGCTCGCAGCTGCCGAGCGAGAGCCTCGCGCGTTACCGCTTTTCCGGTTGCCGCGAGTTCAGCCCGAGCCGCCCGAGCTGCTGGTAGCAATGCCAAGACCTCTGGACCAAGCGCGCGGTCGAGGATACGGCCCCGGCCACCGAGTTCCCTAGTTTCTGGACCCTCCAGGAGCAGGCCGTCGTCCATCGCGTTGCTCGCGTCGGCGTCCTGACGATCGTCGCCACCCCAGTCGTCCGGGACGGCGGCGCTCCCGTCCGGGACTGGACCCGGTCGGTCCGGAACGGGGTGAGGAGGATTGGCCTGTGCCGGGACCAGTCCCTGCGGCGGGGCGGGCGTAAGCTGGACTGCCGGGTGGTCCAACAGGCCGAACAGGAGCTTCACCGCGATCAGCAGCGCGAACGCCGGCCAGCCCGACACCGCCCTGCCGATCCAGTCCGAACCGCCCACCGCGACGTTCGCGGCAAAGCTCGCGCCGGTACCCGCTATCAGCGCCGCCCACGGCAGCCAGCCCGAACTCCGCGCGGCGCGCTTGTCCGCCAGCAACACCAGCGACGCCACAATCTCGATGCCGTCGACCGACAGCGGAAACATGTGCGCTCGCCACCCGACCTCGCCGTGCGCGTCCGCGAGTTCGGTCATGTGGCTGTACGAGATCGCGCCAGCTATCCCCGCCAGCGCCACGACGGTCACGCCCGCCGCTGCGCGGATCGCGCTGTCCACGCGGTTCATCCGCGCACCTGCGCAAGGTCTGCGAGCGCCAGCAGCGCTGACAGGGCCAAGGCAGCGTCGCCCGCAGGCATGGAGAGTTCGGTCTCGCCGACACACACGTTCAGGTACGGCGCGCACGGCCACGGCGCTACCGCCTCGCTCAGCCACGCCGCCCCAGACCGGGCCGGCAGCCACACGCAAGCCGTAAGCTGCAACGGAACGAGGACCGAGAGATGTTCGCCACCGGCTCCGGGCCGGTAGCCGTCGATCTGCGTCGTTGGGTCCGCGGTGCACCGTGTTGGGTCGCACCATGACGGGTGTTCCATGGTCGGAAACCTCCGGATCAAGGTTCCGACCAGCAGTTTCAGCTAGCCGGAACCACCTGTTGGGTTTCCGGTGCTGAGTACGTAGTTGGGGCTAGTACGCGCACGCGTACACGCACCCGCGCGTGATCTCGATCGGGTTCATGCGCTTGTACGTCAGCGGGAACGCCCGGTACCGCCCCAGCGGCTCGCGGTGCGCTTTGCCGGTCCTTTGCAGGGTCCCGGTGTCGTCGCGGTGGACCAGGCCCTGGATGCCGGTGGGGTCGCCGGCGCTGTCGACCAGGGACAGGAGGGTGCTCTCGCCTTCGCCGACCGCGGCGATGTCCCAGCCCGCGTCGAGCGTCCGGACCGGCTCGGCCGTGGCGTGCACGCCGCCGGCCACGTGGACGGCGCCCGGGGCGGCCGCCTTGATGGTGGCGAGCTCCTCGGCCAGCGCCTCGGCGTCGGGCGAGTAGAACGACCACAGGACCAGCACCTTCGCCGCCCGCGCGGCGCGGATCGCCTCGATGGTCGCGGCCGCGGTCTCGGCGAACACCACCTCGTAGGCCGTCGAGGTGTCGTGCTCCTCCAGGGCGGCGAGCAGCACGTGGTGGCCGTAGGTCACCGCTTTGCGGTACCGCAGGATCAACACCAGGTCGCTGCCGCTCACGACCCCATCCTGCCAGCGGGGTCCGTCCCACCGCCGGCGAGGTCCTTGACCTGCGTGGCGCCCGGTGACTGGTCCGGGTCGACGTACTCCGCCTGCGCGGTCCGCTCGAGCCCCAGCAGGTACCGCAGCGAACTGCCGTTGCGACGGCGCTCCGCTGCGGCGCTTTCCGGCAGGCTGAGCCGCAGCCGGCGGTAGAGGGCGTCGCGGTTCAACGCGATGAGCGCGGCCATCGCGGTCCCGTATTCGTGGGCCACCGCGACCGCGCCGCGGTAGAAGAGGTAGCCGAGGGCGTACGGCACCAGCGCGAGCAGCAACCAGAGGCCGTCGTTCCACAGGAACACCACGGTGATCGCGCAGGCGAGCAGCGACATGGCGCTCAGCCGCACGACCAGGTCCAGCGTGGCCCGCTGGTCGTCGAGGTACCGCACGTCACGCTCGTCGGCGACGAGGGCGAGATAGGGCACCGCCTGGACGCCGCTGAGGCCGTACGGCGCCCCCGCCAGCAGTTCGTAGCGTCGCAGCACGTTGCCCAGCCGGGTCGGCATGAACGGTGACGGGGCATCGGGCGCCGGCTGGGGGTACCTCGCCGCTGCCCTGTCGACGTCGACCCGCAGGCCGGCAACCCAGAGAGCCTCACGGGACGCCGCATCGGTGTCCGGCTCGAGACCCTTGAGGTGGTTCAGCAGATCGGAATTGTGGACGGCCTTCCTGGCGTGCGCGGAGGACCGGTCGAGCCAGAGCCTGCGGGCGAGCACGGTGCGGCCCCAGTACCCCTCGTACGCCTGCACCAGCGGGAACTGCAACGGGTGAGCAGCGAGCCCGAGGGCGAGCGCCAGCCCGACAATCAGCGTCCAGACGCCCGGCCCGGCGCCCTCGAGCGTGTTCCATGCGGCCGCCCACACGGGCGGGCCGCTCCAGGCGCCGCTGTTGACGAGAAAGAACACGTAGAGCACCGTGATGGTCGATGGCACGAGACTCACGAGGCTGAAGTACCGGCCGATCGAGGAACCGAGCTCCGACAGGCTCATCGCATCGTCCTGGCGGCCTGCCGGTGGGCCGGGTTGCTACGGCAGACCAGGGCGGCACGAAGATCGAATACCATCAGACCCCGGCACGCGGGCGCGGTGCAGGGTTTCGTCAGCTCGGCGCCCGCCTGCTCGAACGGGCACGTACGGCAGCTGAAGTACCCGGTGTTCGCGTCGTACTCGGCGTAGCCGAGCCGCCCCGCACGTCCCTCAGGGTGTCCGAGAAAGATCCTGGCGCCGGATGCATACAGGTCCGCGCCCGGCGGCGTTCGTGGGCCAGTGTGCGTCATGCCCACCCCCGGCACGTTCGCGGCGACACCCGCTGTAGCGAGTACCCTACGGACCATCACCGCGGCGACATCAGTGGTGACCGGAAGGCGACAGTAGGACAAAATCATGTCCGTGACCACCACACCGGTGGCCGCGACGGACGACGACTCTCCGTTCACCGGCGCACCGCCTTCGCCGCAGGCCGTCACCCCGCGCGTTGCGTCACTGTGGGCCTGGCCGGCGGCGATGATCATCGTCGTCGCGGTGATCGGGCAGGTGCTCGGGACTGTTGGCGCGGCCTGCGCCGCGGCGCTCGTGTTGTCGACCGCGGTGTTCATGGTCGGGTTCCGCACGTTCGGGTCCAGCGGCCGGGTCTGGCTGGTGCTGCTGCCGCTCAGCGTCGGGCTCCTCGCCGTGGTGGTCCTGGCCAGTTCCTCGGTGCCGATGTTCCGGGAGTCCGGCCGGGCAACGCCTGGCCTGCGGGGCGTCAAGGTCACCCAGGCCATGGCCGACCGCACGAGCCTCCGCGGCGCCGACCTCTCAGGAGCCGATCTGACGGGCCTGGACCTTCGGCGAAACAGTCTCGCCGGCGCCATCGTCAAGGGGGCCTCGCTGCGACGGGCACGCCTGGATGGCATCAGCCTGCGCGGCGCGGACCTGAGTGGCGCAGACCTACGCGAAACCTGTCTGCAGGGCACCGACTTCAGCGGCGCTGTCCTGTCCGGCTCCCAACTCGACGGCGCGTATCCGGCGCCCGGCGCCATCGACTTCGCCGCAGCCGGCGCGTCGGGCCGGCCCGCGGCCACCGAGCCCGCCCACTGCCGGTGATCGCCGCGGCGCGAGCGGCCGGAACTACCTGGTGCTCAGCGGTGACGCGGATGAGTAGCAGGCCAACCGGCACAGGCAACGGTCACAGCGGACTCATTTGATCCAGCACCCTGGCGGCGACGTCGATGATCTGCTCAACCTTGGGCACGTCACGCTCGACCTCTTCCGTGCTGACGCTGGGCGCCGCTGCGGACGGGTACTCGACCTGGTTGCGGCGCCGCCGGAGACGATCGAATGGGCGCAGTACCGCGCCGAGCGGCGGGTCGAGCTGAGCCGACACCGCGTCGCGCACCGCGATGTGCCCGCCCCGGCTCGTGGCCCGGACGCCCTGGTTCTCCAGTACCGCGGCAAGTGACTTACGCGCGGCGTCGTACAGCAGCTGATAGGCGCCGGCAGGGTCGGAAACCGCGATGGCACCCGCGGAGGCGAGATGCCGGCGCGCCTGCGACAGCAGAAGGTCGGCGTGGTCGCGGCTGGCCGGCACGCGCTCCAACTCGCCTCGCGCGATCATGCCGTCCAATGTCTCGCGGCCCTGCTGCCATCTCACGACCGTTCTCCAGGTTCCACGATGGGGTACGACGGGCGCGACCGCACGGATGCCAGGAAGGGATCATCGCCGGCCGATTTCCATGCCGCCGCGGATACACGGTGAATGTTGACCTCTCGGCCGAGTTGCCGCTCGGCGGAGCGGGCCGCGTCCGCCAGGTCGTCCTCGTCCGCGTCGCCCACCACCAACACATCGACGTCACGCGGCGGAGGACCGGCTTCCCCGGAGTAGCGGGCCGCCCACGAACCGTAGATGAATGCCTCATCCACGCCATCCACCGGGGGAAGCACATCGGCCAGGACGGCGGCCGGGCCGTAGGTCAACGCCAGCAGTTCGGTGAGCGGGCGAGCGAGGGGGTTGGTCAGGTCCGCCCGCAGCAGGCGCAGGTTTCCCTTCCGCTCCTCGCGCACGAGGCCGGCCGCGGCAAGATGGTCGGCCTCCCGGCTGACGGTCGACTGGGAAACATTGAACTGGCGCGCCAGCTCCGTCACCGAGCAGCTCATCTCCGGGTGCAGGTAGAGCCACGCCATCAGCTCACCCAGCAAGGGCGAACGCAAGAGCGGGAAAAGCCGAGACCTAGCTTGCACAACTTGCACAATAGCTTGCATGATGTGCAAGGAGCCAGCGAAACTCGCCGGCCGTCATCGGTAGTCGTTGGGGCTAACGCCCGATACCGCGCCTGTGGCTCGCGGTGCGTCCTGCCGGTTCTCTGCGCGGTCCCTGCGCCGTCGCGGTGGAGGTCTCATGCTCCTCCAAGGCGGCGAGCAGCATGTGGTGGCCATACGCACTCGCCGGCTCCGATGCCAAGGGATAACGACCTGGCAGCGGCCGGCACGGGACGCCTGCTGATGCGCTGCGCCCGAGAGCTGTCCACGGGGGAGGGCCGGCATCTGCCCCGCGGGCTCGCCGCCGGGTGGCGAGACGACCGGCCACGGCCAGGAGCGCACCGGTGAACGTGCCGATCAGATGCTCTCGCTGTGCCACGCCGTTGAAAATCCCGATCTCGATGGCGTGATAGGCGATCAGGACGATCGCCAGCCAGCTGGCCCGGCAGGCCACGACGGCGTACGCCAGCAGCGATATCACGGCCACCGAAGGGCCGGCGTCGCCGAAGTGGTCGAACCGGTGCCCGATGCCGATCGGCGGCCCCAGCAGGATCCACATGTGGGTGGACATCGTCGCCACGGCGTGTCCGGTGAAGGCGACAACGAGGGTCCGGCGCGCACCGACCAGGGCCTGCACCAGCGTGTACACCACGAAGACCTGCATCACCGCGAACCAGTACGGCAGCAGAGCCGCCGGGGCGAACATCGACAACGGCAGCTTGACCAGGGTGATGTACAGCGGGTCGCCCGGCCGGGTGATGGCGTATGCCGTCAGGAAGGCATGGCCCGAGGGGGTCCGGAACGCCAGCGCCAGGATCGTGACGACAGCGGCGGCGGCAGCCCCCATCCACAGGTCGCGCAGGCGCCGCCGGCGGACAGCGCCGAGCGCCGGACCCAACAGGACGACGAACTGCCTGCCGAGCCAGGCCATGCCCAAGCGGTGAGCCGTCATGTCCCCTCCCGATCCGGTTGGGCGGCGGCAGCCTGCTCCCGAGCGACCTCGGGCACCGGGGTGCCACCGGTCCGGGCGAGCGCGCTGGTCAGTGCCGGCTCGCCGGCCGGGTCGGCCAGCAGCAGGAGTGCGCCCCGCCCGGTCGGCAGGGTGCGCATCGTCCTCTCCACGGTGGTGTCGCTGAGGCCGGCGTCGTGCCAGCGTGCCACCATCGCGCAGCCGACCGCGCCGACAACCAGACCGCTCAGCGGGATGCTGACGACGGTGCCCAGCAGCACCCCCCACGCGCCGCCGGCGACGGCGCCGTCGATCGCGCTCATGTCCCGGGTGTCCCGCATGTGTATCCGGTCCGCCCGGTCGGAGCAGGCGGCGACGGCGTCGTCGAGGTGCGCCTGACCATGCTCGTGCAGACGCAGGGCCGTGAGCAACGCTGCCCGGGCCTGCGTCACGTCGCCGAACGAGTAGGCCACGGTCCGGTCCGGGCGCCGCGGGGTCAGGCGGAGCCCGGACCCGGCCAGCGGACGCCTCCGCATCTGCCAGCCGGCGACAAAGCCCAGGAGGACGGCCAGCAGGTGCCCGATGTCAGTGAAGCTTGCTCCGTTCAGCAACGGTACGACCACGACCACGACGGCCAGCGGCACCAGGAGGCGTCGTGCACGCACGGGCAGGGTGAGCGCGAGCGCGCCGCCGACGGCGTGCGAGCCGTAGCTCGTGCCCACGTCGCTGGCCATGGTGACCGCGCCGCCCAGCCAGTTGCCCTGGACGCCCACCAGCAAGAGCCCGTACACGAGGCAGCTGGCCACGGCGTTGGACAGGAAGAACACCACGAGCAGTCGCCGCCATCCCCACAGCACCTCGGCCACCGACAGGAGCAGCAGCAGCGGGATCATCGCGCCTACGCCGACCCGCTCGTCGAGCACGAAGGCGCTGGTGACCAGCGTCCAGATCCTGTGGTGCTGCAGGTTGTCGACGTTGGTGGAGTTGGCGAGGACGATCTGGCTCCGGGTTTCCGCGCTGACGGCGTGGTTGAGCACAACGTTGATGACGATGAGGGTCAGCACGTACAGCGGTGCGACCCGCACTCGCGCAAGGAAGAGCAGGCAGGCCTTCGTCTTGGCGGTCCAGCCCGCTGCGGCGCCAAGAGCGTCGGCGAGGTCGCCGCCAGGTAGGTAGGACGCTGGCACAAGGCCAGGCAGATCCTTGTACAACCGTCGCCGGCTTCTCACGCCCATGAGACCCGACCCGTCCAGATGATCTTACTAATGCAGTCTACCGTCCCCCGACGTCAGGTGTAGGAAATGGCCGGAGGCCGGCCACCGCGTAGCGCTTCCCCGATGAACGCGAAGAACCGGTCGGCTTCGGAGCCGAAGGGGTTGTCGGCGACCATGTAGGTCCAGGTGGACGAGGGGCGTCGCAGGCCGAGGTCGGCGAGGGTGGTGGCGTCCTCGGACGCTGCATCGAGGGTGCGCCGGGTGGCTGCGGTTGCCTCTTCGGCAACAGCGCGGAAGTCGTCGGTGGCGATGAGGTTGAACTCGTCGAGAGGGTCCTGTCGCCCGAGCACCCGCAGGTGGATGCCCTCACGGACCTCGGCGAGCAGGTTCAGGTGGCGTGTCCAGGCGCGATCGAGGTGGTAGAGCGCCACCTCGACCGCCAGCCGGCGCCTGCCCGGCCGTGTCCACCGGTGCGGCTGGTCGGAGCCGGCGGGCCAGACGTGGGCCAGGTAGTGCTCGAGCGCGGTCGGGTCGGTGAGGAGTCTTTCGCGGGTGTCCAGGACGACCTGCCGGTGCTGATCGGTGGCCGTGTGATAGCGGCGTGTGGTGCGATGCAGTTGCAGGAGCTTGCCCTCGGCGACACGCTGGGCGTGCTCGTATATCCGGCGGAATCGGGTGTCGCGGACTCGCCCGTCCGGGTCCACCGATTGCGGGTCGTATCCGATGACCAGGTGCTCGGTCACCACATCGTCATCGAGGCTGGTGTAGAACGCCGAACGGCCCGGGTCGCCCTGCCTGCCCGCCCGGCCGCGAAGCTGATGGTCGAGTCTGGCGCTGTCGTATCGCCCGAGTCCGAGCACGAGCAGTCCGCCCGCCTCGGCGGCCCGCGATGCGAGCCGAATGTCGACGCCGCGGCCGGCCATCTGCGTGGACACGGTGACCGCTGCGTGCTCTCCGGCGCGGGCGATGATCTCGGCTTCGGCGGCGTCATTCTTGGCGTTGAGCACGACCGCATCGACGCCACGGCCGGCCAGGAGCCCGGCGAAGCGTTCGGAGTCCGCCACGCTCGCCGTGCCGATCAGCACGGGCTGACCGGCCGCATGAGCGGCACGCACCCGGTCGGCCGCGGCCGCGTCGCGCTCCTCGGCGGTCATATACAGCCGGTCGGGCTCGTCGACGCGGATGCCGGGCCGGTTGGTCGGGATCGTCCCGGTGCGGAGGCTCAGGTCTTCGGCCAGGCGTTCGGATGCCTCCAACGCGGTGCCGCTCATCCCGGTGATGACGCGGTAGCCACGGGCCACGGTCTCGACCAGCATCTGGTCGAGCACCTCGGCCTGTGCGGTCACCTCGATGCCTTCCTTGCGCTCGATCGCGGCGTGCAGGCCATCGGGCCACCGCTGACGGTCGGCGACCCTTCCGCGGGTGTCGTTGATGAGTCGCACCTGACCGTCGGCCACGATGTAGTGCACGTCGCGGTCCACGAGTGCGTGCGCGTGCAACGCCACATGCGCCGCCGTCAGCAACCCCACGTGATCCTCGGCGTACAGGTCGTCGATACCGAAGTGGTCCTCCAGCGCCGTGATCCCCGGCTCGTTGAACGACACGTTGCGCCGCTCACCGTCGACCTCGTACTCCACCCCCGCCGTCATCGCGGCGACCACCCCGGCCAGTGACGCTTCCTCCGGCCGTGGTTCGGCGTCCCCGGCGATCACCAACGGGACCATCGCATCGTCGAGCAGCACCGCGTCGATCTCATCGATCACCGCCGCGTCCAGGTCCGGCACCAGCCGCTGCGCATCCTCCGACCGTTGCCGGTCCCGGAGGAGGTCGAAGCCCACCTGGTGCACCGTCGCATAGACCACATCGCTGCGGTACGCCGCGCGCCGCTGCGCATGATCCATGCCATCAACCACCGCCGCACACGACAGGCCGAACGCCGCGAACAACGTCGCACCCGCTTGTGCATCCCGGCCGGCCAGATAGTCGTTGGCCGAGAGCACGTGCACCCGCCGGCCCGTTACGGCCAGCCCGGCGGCGACCAGGAACCCCACCAGCGTCTTGCCCTCGCCGGTCTCCATGTCCACCACGCGACCTCGGAGCATGCTCACCGCGGCCAGCAACTGCACCTCGAAGGGCTCCAGCCCCAGCCGGAGGCGCGCCACCTCGCTCGCCACCGCGAGAAGTCTCACCAGGTCGCCGTCATCGGCAAGATCCGCCTTCGCCGTGAACTTGGCGCGCTCGGACAATGCCTCGTCGCCGAGCCCGTGCAGCGCGGCCCGTTCGCTCAGGACGGCCTCGACCAACGGGTCGAACCGGCGCAGGTCCGCCGTCCCCGGCTCCTGCCGGAACCGTCGCACCTGCACTACTGCACGCCGCCACCAGGACGACGGATCACGCAACTGCTCCAATCGGCCCACCACCCCAGGCTAGCCCGCACCATCGATGGCTACGCCCGGATCGCCGGCGCCGACGCCGACTGGCCGACGTGACGCATATGATCCAGCGCGGCGGAGCCGTAGCGCAGAGGTCGTCGCGCCTTGCCCACACCGAGGAGGACGCCGGTTCGAATCCGGCCGGCTTCGTCGCCTGGCAAGGGACTCGGGGGTGCTGGCACGGTGGACGACTGGCGGCTGGTCCGCCGCTACGCGGTGCCCGAGTGGATGGTCGCCGAGTGTGCCGAGGCGCGCAAGCGCGGCGACTGGCGGGCCGCGTGCGAGGCGGCCCGGGTCGACGTCGGCTTCGACGAGGCCGGGCCGGCCGCGGAGCTGCTCGCCGGGTTCGCGCCCGACCTGCTGCGCTGGCACCTGCCGCGGTCGCGGAGCGGGTCGGCGGCGCTCGCCGCCGGAATGCGATACGTGCTGGCGCCCGACGGGCCGGTCGACCCGGGCACCGTGGTGCTCGAGGTCCGGTCGCCGTTGTGGACGTCCAGCTCGCAGCGGCTGACGCTCGACGCCGTGCGCGCCGGGGAGGCGGCACGATCGGTGGCTGCTTCCGGGCCGAGCTCGCCTGGCACGGCGACGGGGAGGGCATGCCGAAACGGCTGCGCGAGTACCGGCGCGACCTGTAGCGGCGCATGGAGCACGGCGGCAGCAGGGTGGTGCTCGCCCTCCTCGATTCGGGCATGGACCCCCACGTGCGCGACGTCGCGGGCCGGACCCTGCTGCACCGGATCCACCAGTTCGAGCACGCCGAGCTGCTGCCCCGCCTGCTCGCCGAGGGTCTCGACGTGAACGCCATCAGCCGGCGTGGATACACGCCGATGTGCGACGCACTGGTCCATTCGGCGCCGGACGAGCTGCTCATGGCCCTGAACAATGCCGGCGCGATGCCCCGGCTGTCCCTCATGGACCCTCGGAGCTGGCCGAACGGGGGGCGACCGGCGCTGATGTAGCGGGTTATTGTCGGGCCCGTGACGCATGTCGCCGGTGGGGGGTCGGACAAGGCCGCCCGGCGGTATGTGTGGGCCACCGGCGCGGTGGCGCTGCTCGGCACCGGCTGGTGCGTGGCGTTCCTGACCGCCGGCGCGGGCGGCGAGGCCCTCGGCTACGTCTTCGTCCCGGTCGGCGGCGTCCTGGCCACCGCCTCCGTGGCGCACATGACCCGCGGCCGCGACCTCGGCCCCGTCGGCCGGCGGTTCTGGCGCGCGGTGTTCGTCGCGCTCGCATTGATCACCATCGGGTACGCCTGGCTGGCCGCCGACATGCTGACCCACGCCGCCGAGGCGCACACGCGCACCATGCCGCTGCCCGCCGCGGCCTGCGTCGCGATCGGGTTCGGCATCGCCATCTGGGCCGTCGGGCGGGTGCCGGTCGTGGCGACCGGCGGCGTCGAGTGGTGGCGGATGCTGCTGGACCGCACGATCGGGTTTCTCGGCTGTGCGGCGGTCCTGTGGTACGCCGGGCTGGCCCCGATGATCTCCGCGCCCGAGCCGTGGAGCCGCCAGGCGATGGTGATCGTCGGCCTGGGCTTCCTCATCGCCGTCGGCGCCGCGACGAAGGTCTCCTACGTCGCCGGCGGGCCTGTCGACCAGACCGCGATCCGGTTCATGGCGGCCGGCGGCGGCGTCGTGGCGGGGCTCGTGGCCGTGCTCGCGGTGCGGTTCGGGTACGACGCGACCGTCCCCGCGCAGGCGATCGTCATGCCGCTGGCCCCGGTGCTGGCCACCCTCGGCGTCGCGGCACAGTGGCGGACGCTGCTCGGGCTGCGCGGCGGGCGCTCGCGGGGCGGCGTGCTGCTGCCCTACCTGGCCGTGGCGGCTGTGGACGTACCGCTGATCGCCGTCGCCTGCGGATCGCCGCTGCGCTGGCCGACCCGCGTGGTGCTGCTCGCCGCCGTCGTGGTGACCGCCCTCGTCACCGTCCGCCAGCTCATCGCCTTCCGCGAGAACGCCCGGCTGCTGCGCAACACGCGCGTCCAGGAGGAGCGGCTGCAGTACGAGGTCAGCCACGACGGCCTGACCGGCCTGGCCAACCGCGCCCTGTTCCGCGAGCGGCTCGCGGCGGCGCTCGCCGAGACGGGCGGGGCGAGCGTCCTGCTGGTCGACCTGGACGACTTCAAGACCGTCAACGACCTGCTCGGCCACGGCATCGGCGACCGCCTCCTCGTCTCGTTCGCGCAGCTGCTGCGGTCCGAGGTGGGCAACGACGGCCTGCCGGTGCGGGTCGGCGGCGACGAGTTCGCGGTACTGCTGACCGCCGCCGGCGCCGACCCCGAGGAACTCGCCGCCCGGCTGCTGGCCGCGCTGGACCACCCGATCGGCGAGTACCGCCTGCTCGCCCAGGCGAGCATCGGCATCGCCGCGGCCGCGCCCGGCGCCACCGTGGACTCGGTCCTGCGCGACGCGGACGTCGCGATGTACACCGCGAAGCAGCGCGGCAAGGCAACCTTTGTGCGCTACGTGGACGGCATGGGCGAGCCGGTCCTGGCACACATGCAGCTCGGCGGCGAGCTGCGCCGCGCGCTGGACAACGACGAGCTGCGCGTGGTGTACCAGCCGATCGTGCGCCTGGGCGACGGCGCCCTGGTCGGCGTGGAGGCGCTGGTCCGCTGGCACCACCCGAGCCGCGGCGCGATCGGCCCCGCCGAGTTCATCCCGGTCGCGGAGCGGACCGGCCTGATCGTCCCCCTGGGCCGCTTCGTGCTGCGCGAGACGTGCCGCCAGGCCGCCGCGTGGCTGACCGAGCACGGCCCGGACGCGCTACCCGAGGCCGCGCTCAACGTCTCCGCCCGCCAGCTGCACGACCCCGACTTCGTCGCCGACGTCAGCGCCGCCCTGGCCGAGAGCGGCCTGCCGTGCGAGCGCCTCGTCCTGGAGGTCACGGAGTCCGCGGTCCTGCGCGGCCAGCAGGTCTCCCGGACCCTGTACGAGCTGTCCCGCCTGGGCGTCCGCCTGGCCCTGGACGACTTCGGCACCGGCGAGTCGTCGCTGAGCCTGCTGCGCGCCTTCCCCGCCGCGATCGTGAAGCTCGACAAGTCCTTCGTGGAGGGCATCGAGATCGACGACGGCCGCCCGGCCGCCGCCGACGCCCGCCAGGCCGTGGCCCGCGCCGTGATCCAGCTGGCGCGGGCCCTCGGCCTGTCCACGGTGGCCGAGGGCGTGGAGAACGCCGAGCAGGCGGCGGTGCTGCGCGAGCTCGGCTACACCACCGGCCAGGGCTACCACCTGGCGGAGCCGATGACCGCCGAGGCGGTCTCCACCCTCCTGGCGAGCAACGAGCCCGTGGCCGCTAGCGGGCGCTGAGGGCGGCGCTGTCCAGGCGGCGGCCCGTGGTGGCGTCGACGATCGCCGTGGTGATGGCCGGCTTCGTGGCCCTCGACGGGACCGCAACGTTCAGGGCCTTCGCCAGCTCGCGGGTCTGGGGCACCGTCAGCTTCAGGTCGTTGAGGTACTGCGTGGCGGCCTGGCGGGTGGTGAGCTCCGACAGCATCGACTCGATCTCGCTCACCGGGCGGGACAGTGCGGGCGCGGCCTTCGCCGGGCGGACTTGACGGCCGCCCTTCGGGACCAGCTCCAGCTTCGCCGCGCCGGAGGCCAGGTCGGCCAGCTGGTCGGCGGGGAGGGTCTTCACGAAGGCGGCCACGCGCAGGAGCACCTCGTGTGCGAGGTCGGCCGGGTCGGTCATTGGGTCTCCAACTTCGGTGAATCAGAGCCGGGTGCGGGCCAGGAGCTCGCTCGTGAGCTGCTGCAGCTCGTATCGTAGGGTCTCCACCGCGGCGCTGCCCTGGGGCGCCAGGACCGCGGGGACGGCGCGCTGGCCGGCCTCGGTGACGGCGGTCTTGTTGTCGCGGATGGTCTGGCGGAAGACCGGCATCTCGATGCGGGTGGTCTCCTCCACCGAGTTGCGCTGGCTGACCAGGGGGCCCGACGCGGTGTACTGCACCATCGTGTAGACGACGCCCGCCACCTCGGGGTTGATGGGGTGCTCGGCGACCTCGTTGTACTCCTCGACCAGGCGGGACAGGCGGTTGCGCAGCAGGTCGATGCCCAGTGTGGACAGGTAGTCGGGGCGGGCGGGTACGACGACGTAGTCGCTGGCCACCAGGGCGGTGCGGGTGACCAGGTTGAAGTTCGGCGGGCAGTCGATCAGGACCGTGTCGTAGCCGGCGAACGAAGGGTCGGCCAAGGCGTCGGCCAGCAGGCGGTACACCTGCAGGTAGCGCGGGCTGCTGCGCTGGAACCTCGAGCCGCCCAGGCCGGCGGCCAGGTCCAGATCGACGTCCACCAGGCCTAGCTGGGACGCGATCAGGTGCAGGTGGCCGCCCAGCGGCTGGACGATGGCGTTGACCGTGTGCGGGGCCAGCACGTAGCGGAACAGCGACTCCGGGGCGCGGGTCGCGACGAAGGCCTCGAACCAGGCGCGGATCGTGGGCTGCTCGTCGAAGTCGGCGGGCAGGTAGAACGAGTACGTCAGGCTGGCCTGCGGGTCCAGGTCGATGAGCAGGACCTTGCGGCCGCGGGCGGCGAGCTCGGCGCCGATGTTCGCGGTCAAGGTGGTCTTGCCGACGCCGCCCTTGTAGTTGATCACGGAGACGACGCTCATCGCTGCAGCATGCCATTTGCGCGCGGCGTTGTCGCCAGGGCGGGTGCCCGTTAGGGTGAATTTCCTATCATCCCGACAGGATAAGGGGACATGACATGCTGCCCGACTTCCTGATCGCCGGGGTGCCGAAGGCGGGTACCTCGGCGCTGCATGCCGCGCTGGTGCGCCATCCGCAGCTGTTCCTGCCCTCGGTGAAGGAGCCGAAGTTCTTCCTCACCGACGGGGCGCCGCCGCGGCGGGGCGGGCCGGGGGACGTGCAGACCTACCAGGAGCACGTGTGGCGGCGCGCCGACTACGAGGCGCTGTTCGACGCCGCGCCGCCGGGTGCGCTGCGCGGCGAGGCCACGCCGTTCTACCTGCACGACCTGGAGTCCCACGCGCGGATCGCGCGGCTGGTGCCGCATGCTCGGCTCGTCCTGCTGCTGCGCGACCCCGTGGACCGGGCGCACTCGAACTGGTCGCACCTGTGGGGGGCGGGGCTGGAGTCGGAGGCCGAATTCCTGCGAGCCGTCGAGCTCGAGCCGGTCCGGCGGGCCAAGGGGTGGGCGGCGTTCTGGCATTACACCGATCTCGGGCGGTACGGCAGCCAGCTGCGTCACCTGCTCGAGTACTTCCCGCGCGAGCAGGTCCTGCTGCTGCGCTACCGGGACCCGCGCGACGATCCCGGCGGTACCGTGAACCGGGTCTGCGCCTTCCTCGGCGTCGCCGGCGGGCACGTGGACGAGATCCCGCCCGAGAACGTGCGCCGCCACGTCGCCGACACGCCGGTGAACGCGGGGCTGCGGCTGCTGCCGCGCTCCGGCGGGCGCGTCGGGCACCGGTTCCCGGTGCCGGTGCGGCTCGCCTTCAGCCGGCCGCTGCTGGCGCTGCTGCACCGCGAGCACGGGCGCCGGCCGCGGGTCACGCCGCAGCAGCGGGCGGCACTGCTGCCCGCCTTCGCCGAGGAGATCGAGCTGCTGCAGTCTGTCTCCGGCGAGTCCTACGCGGACTGGCTCAGCCTCGAACATGCCAGCAACTACCACTAGGAGGAAGCTTGCTCACGCTGCCGCGCTGGGAAGGGGCCCGCGTCGTCGTCGAGCCGCCGGGTGAAGGGGCCGGCACGTGGGCCGGTGCGCCGAGCGCGCTCGCGGCCGGCGGGGAGATCTACCTGGCGTACCGGCTGCGGCTGCCGATCGGCGAAGGGCGGGGCTATGCCAACGTGGTGGCCCGCTCGCGCGACGGCGTCGCGTTCGACACCGTCGCCGAGGTGCGCAAGGACCGCTTCGGCGGCGCCTCGCTCGAGCGGCCGGCGCTCGCGGTCACGCCGGAGGGGCGCTGGCGGCTGTACGTCAGCGTCGCCACGCCGGGCACCAAGCACTGGCGGGTCGACCTGCTCGAGGCCGACGAGCCCGAGAAGCTCGGCGAGGCACCGGCGCTGACCGTGCTGCCCGGCGACGCGACCGCCGGCGTCAAGGACCCGGTCCTGCACTTCGACGGGCGGCGGTGGCACCTGTGGGCCTCGGTGCACCCGTTGGAGTCCGACGAGCACGCCGACCGGATGAGCACCTGGTACGCCACCAGCCCCGACGGCGTCGACTGGACCTGGCGCGGCGTTGCCCTGGCGCCCCGCGCCGGCGCCTGGGACGCCCGCGGGGTGCGGGTCAGCGCCGTCGCGCCGGTCGAGGGCGGGCTGGCGGTGGCGTACGACGGGCGCGCCACCGCCGACGAGAACTGGGAGGAGCGCACCGGCGCGGCCACGGCGCCGCGGCTGGCGGACGGTTCCTACGGTCCGATGACGGCCGCGGAGGGGCCGCCGATGGGCTCGCCGCACGCGCCGCACGGGCTGCGGTACCTCACCGCGGTGCCCGGGCGCATCTACTACGAGGCCACCCGCGCCGACGGCGGCCACGCGCTCTACACCGAAGCGGTCCCCGGCTAGTCAGGCCCGGTGGTGGCGGCCCTTGGGGCGCTCGCGGCCGGAGCGCTCGTCGAGCAGGGCCGCCGTGCGCTGCAGGACCTCGTCCCACATGGCCGGCGGGGAGCCGCCGGCGATCATCGCGGTCAGGTCCTCGGCCAGGCGGTCCAGCACCGACAGCTCCACCGTCGGGTCGGGATCCGGCTCGACCACCGTGCGCTGGCGCGGGATGCGGCCGGGGACCGGCTGCGGCGCCTCCAGCGGGAGGGCGTCGCCGCTGGCCACCACGTCGAGGTAGCGGATGGTGCGGGTCAGGGCCACGAAGAGCAGGCGGTGGCCGCGAGGGTCCTCGGCGACGATCGCCTCGGGCTCGACGACGACGACCGCGTCGAACTCCAGGCCCTTCGCCTCCTGCGGCGAGACCAGGTTGAGGGCGCGGTCGAGCTCGCCCTGGTCGGCGCGGCCCCACGGCAGGTCGTTGGCGGCCAGGGCGAACTCGAGCTCGGCCCGGCACGCCGCCGGGCAGACGATGCCGACGAAGCGCTGGGCCTCCAGGTGGTCGCGGGCGATCTGGGCCACCCGGCCGGCGCGCTCGCCGGCCTCCACGACGTGGATGCCGGGGTCGGCGGGGCCGTCGCGCACGATCGTGGCGGGCTCCACGCCGGGCGCGGCGAGCGGCAGCAGCTTGGCGGCCAGCTCGTACACCTGCCGCGGCACCCGGTAGCCGTAGCGCAGGCCGGCGACGACGACCTGGTGTGTCTGCGGCAGGTGCTCGGTGACCTCCTCCCACCGGTCGCGCGCCCACGCGCCGGTGGACTGGGCGAGGTCGCCGACGATCGTCATCGAGCCGGTCGAGGAGCGGCGGGCGATGGCGCGCAGCTGCATCGGGGAGAGGTCCTGGACCTCGTCGACGACGATGTGGCGATACCGGCCGGCGGTGCCGTTGAGCAGGTCGTCGACCTCGTCGAGCAGGGGGCCGTCGGCGGCGCTCCAGACCTGCTCGGAGAGGCGGTCGGCGCCGCGGCGGTACAGCAGCGCCGCCTCCTGCTCGCTCATCTCGCCCTCGGCCGCGGCCAGCAGCCGGCGGCGGGAGCCGAGCAGGTTGCGCAGGAACGCCGCGGCGCTCTGCAGCGGCCACAGGCGCTCCAGCAGGTTCTCCACCGGCGGGAGGCGCTCGGCCTCGGCCGGGCCGCCGCGGTCCCGGACCAGCTGGGCCAGGGCGGCGCGCAGCCGCTGGCGGCGCACGGCGTAGGGGCCGCCGGACTCGCGGGCGGCGGCGACCGCGGCGGCCACCTCGGCGCCGGTGAGGGTGATGAAGCGGCCGTCGAAGAGCATGCGCTCGGCGGGCTCGGGCGCGCCGATGCGGGCCTCCAGCGCGCGGGCGAGCAGGCGGGCCATCCGGGCCTCGCCCTTGAGCCGGCGCACCGGCGCGTCCTCCTGCCGGCCGCGCTGGACGGGCGGGCCGAGCTGGTCGATGTCGACCTGCTCGACGCCCTCGTCGCCGAGGCTGGGCAGCACGCCGCGGATGTAGCGGGTGAAGGCCGGGTGCGGGCCGACGATGAGCACGTCGCGCGGGCGCAGGGTGTCGCGGTGGTTGTACAGCAGCCACGACACCCGGTGCAGGGCGACCGCGGTCTTGCCGGTGCCGGGCCCGCCCTCGATGACGAGGAGGTGCTCCAGCGGGAAGCGCATGAGCCGGTACTGCGCCGCCTGGATCGTCGCCACGATGTCCTGCATGGCGCCGGTGCGGCCGCGGTTGAGCTCGGCGAGCAGGGCGCCGTCGGGGCCGTCGAGGGCCTCGATCGCCTCGACCAGCTGCGCGAAGACCAGGTCGGCGAAGTCGACGATCCGGTTGGCCTCGACGGTGAAGGTGCGCTTGAGGGACAGTCCCTGCGGGTCGTCGGGCGAGGCCTCGAAGTAGCGGCGGCCGAGGTCGGACTGCCAGTTGACGACGAGGACCTGGCGCTGGTCGTCGAGGATCGTCTCCCGGCCGATGTAATACCGCTCGTCGTCGTCGAGGTCAGCGCGGCCGACGGCGACCTGCTGCTCGGGCGCGGCCAGGTTGTCGCGGCGGTTGCGCCGGAAGTTGGCCAGCCACCGGCCGGCGCCCGGGTTGGCGGCGGCGTCGGGCGCCTCACCCAGCTCGGCGCGGATCCGTTCGCGGTGCTTGCGGGCGAGGTCGAAGTGTTGCTGCTCAGCAGCGATCTCGGCTGCCTTGGACTCCACGGAACTCCCTTGTCGCACCCAGCGTGCGCCCAACGCTACCTTGCGCCAAGGAGGGTGGTCGATCCCCGCGCGGCCGAATCACCCTCGGACAACGGGTGAATGGCGAGGGCCCGGGTAGCGGCTCACCCGTGGTCAAACGGGCGGTCGTCAGGATGGCGTTTCCCGCGCTACTGCTGTCGCTGCTCGGGGCGGCGTACGTCACACCCGCGAGGGCGGGTGAGGGTGAGGGCATCCGGGTGAGGGACGGCCGGCTGGTCGAGGCCGGCGGTGAGCCGCTGGTGCTGCGGGGCTTCAACCACGGGTACGCATTCGGCCACGGTCCGCAGTCGGTCTTCGGCGACATGCAGGCCAGCGGCGCCAACGCGGTGCGGGTGGCGCTGTCCAGCGGGCACGAGTGGCCGGCGACCCGGCCCGCCGAGGTGGCCGCCGTCATCGCCCGGTGCAAGGCGGCCCGGCTGATCTGCGTGCTCGACGTGCACGACACGATGGGGTACGGCACCCAGCCCGGCGCCGCGAGCATCGCCCAGGCCGTCGACTACTGGCTCACCCTGCGCGACGTGCTGCGCCACGAGGAGGCCTACGTGGTGCTGAACATCGCCAACGAGCCGTCCGGGCACGCGGTCGACGCCGACTGGGTCGGCAACACCAAGGAGGCGATCGCCCGGCTGCGCGCGGCCGGGCTGCCGCACGCGCTCATGGTCGACGCGCCGAACTGGGGCAACGACGCTTTCCGGGTCATGTACGACAACGCGGCCGGGGTGTTCGAGGCCGACCCGCGGCGCAACGTGATCTTCGACGTGCACATGTACGGGCCGTTCGACACCGCCGACAAGGTCTCCGGCTACCTGGGCGCGTTCGTGCGCCAGAAGCTGCCGATCGTGGTCGGCGAGTTCTCGCAGATCCACGAGTACGGCGACCCGGACGAGGACGCGATCATGGCCTACTGCCAGGAGCACGGCCTCGGGTACCTCGGCTGGTCGTGGAGCGGCAACAGCCCGCAGTACTCCTACCTGGACGTGGTGTCGGACTACCGCCCGGGCCGGCTCACCCAGTGGGGCCGCCGGCTGGTCGACGGCCCGAACGGCCTGCGGGCCACGTCCCACCCGGCGAGCGTCTACGGGCGCCTCTGGCTCGCCGCGGCCCGGTGACGACATGACAAGCTGTGCGGGTGACCGATCAGCCGCCGCCGCCAGAGCCGCCGGACGCCGCCGCGCCGGGCTCGCTGGAGGCGAGCGTGCGCGCGATCGAGCGCGCCGCCGGCGCGCTGGCCACGGCGAGCGTCGCCCGGATGGACGAGACGCTGCCGTGGTTCCGGGAGCTGCCGGCCGACCAGCGGGCCTGGGTCATGCTGGTCGCCCAGGCGGGCGTGCGCTCGCTGGTGGAGTGGCTGCGCAACCGCGACAAGGGCGGGCCGGCGCCGCCGGACAACTCCGACGAGTTCTTCGACGCCGCGCCGCGCGCCCTGGCCCGCTCGATCAACCTGTTCCAGACCGTCCAGCTCATCCGGGTCACCATCGAGGTCGTCGAGGCGCAGCTGCCGCACCTGGCCGCCGACGGGCAGGAGCAGGGCATCCGGGAGGCGGTGCTCCACTACAGCCGCGAGGTGGCCTTCGGCGCGGCGCGGGTCTACGCCCGGGCGGCCGAGACCCGCGGCGCCTGGGACGCCCGGCTGCAGGCCCTGCTGGTCGACGCGCTGCTGCGCGGCGACTCCTCCGACGTGCTGGCGAGCCGGGCGGCGGCGCTCGGCTGGGCGGACGCCCCGCCGGTCGCGGTGGCGGTCGGCCGCTCGCCGGGCGGGGAGGCCGCGGCGGTACTGCACACCGTGTACCGCGCGGCGCGGCGCATCGGCGTGGAGATCCTCGGCGGCGTGCACGGTGACCGGCTGGTGGTGGTCCTGGGCGGCGCGACCGACCCGATGGCCGCGACCGAGCGGCTGCTGGTCGGCTTCGGCGACGGGCCGGTGGTGGTGGGCCCGGCGGTGCCGTCGCTGGACGAGGCGACGGAGTCGGCCCGCGCGGCGCTGGCCGGGTACCGGGCCGCGCCCGCCTGGCCGGCCGCACCTCGCCCGGTGGCCGCCGCCGACCTGCTGCCCGAGCGGGCCCTGGCCGGGGACGCGGAGGCGCGGCGGATCCTGCGGCAGGAGGTCTACGGCGCGCTGGTGCGCGCCGGCGGGGAGCTGCTGGAGACGCTCGACGCGTTCTTCGCCGGTGGCGGGGTGCTGGAGAGCGCCGCACGGGGGCTCTTCGTCCATCCGAACACGGTCCGGTACCGCCTGCGGCGCATCGGTGAGGTGACGGGGTTCGCGCCGCTGGTGCCACGGGACGCGTTCGCGCTGCGCATCGCGCTCACGATCGGCCGGCTCGACCCGTTCGCGCCGACCCCCCCGCCGATCCCCCCGGGATGACTCCCGGTTTCCACGGCTTTCACCCTATTTGCCCGTTATCCTGCTTGCGCCGCCTTACGTGATCCGCGTCGCATCGGAAGTGAACGGCAGATTGCGACGGGTAACTGCGTGGATCTGTTGGCACAACGCCACGCGATCTTTTGTAGGTATCCTACAAACGAGGTGGTCCACTTTGGTGTGTAGCGCTACCCGCGTGAGTGTCGGGAATCCGGAAAAGTCATAGACGTGCTCGCTGTACTCGCTCCAGGCCAAGGCTCGCAGAAGCCCGGCTTCCTCAACCCGTGGCTTGCGCTGCCCGGCGCCGAGGCGCGCCTGCGCTGGTGGTCCGTGCTGGCCGGGGTGGACCTCGTGCACCTGGGCACGGAGGCCGACGCCGAGGAGATCAAGGACACCGCCAAGACGCAGCCGCTGCTCGTGGCGGCCGCGCTGCTGGCCGCCGAGCACCTGCCGATGCACGACGCCGGCGTGGTGGCCGGCCACAGCGTCGGCGAGCTCGCCGCCTCGGCCCTCGCCGGCGTGCTGACCCCCGAGGCCGCCGTCACCCTCGCCGGTGTCCGCGGCCGCGAGATGGCCGCCTCCTGCGCGCTCGAGGCCACCGGGATGAGCGCCGTGCTCGGCGGCGACCCCGACGAGGTGCTCGCCGCGATCGAGGCCGCCGGGCTCTACCCGGCCAACCGCAACGGCGCCGGACAGGTCGTCGCCGCCGGCTCCCTGGCGGGGCTGGAGAAGCTCGCCGCCGCGCCGCCGGCCAAGGCCCGCATCATCGCGCTGCAGGTCGCCGGGGCGTTCCACACGCCCTACATGGCTCCGGCCGAGGAGGCCCTCGGCAAGGTGGCCGCCGGCATCAGCGCCGCCGCGCCCTCCCGAATCCTGCTGTCCAACCTCGACGGCACCGCGGTCGACCACGGTCCGACCATGCTGCTTCGCCTCGTGCGCCAGGTCACCGCCCCCGTGCGCTGGGACCTGTGCATGCAGACCCTGGCCGACCTCGGCGTCACCGCGATCGTCGAGCTGGCGCCCGCCGGCACCCTCGCCGGCCTGGCCAAGCGGGCGCTCAAGGGCATCGAGATCGTGACCGTCAACACGCCCGACGACCTGCCGGCGGCGCGCGACGCGATCGCCCGGCACGGCGGGGCGCCCACCCACGAGCCGCACCCCGAGTTCAGCGTCGTGGTCGCCGGCACCGCCGGCACGTTCGAGCCCGCCGAGGGCCTCGCCGAGGGCGCCGACATCGGCGCCGGCCAGGTCATCGGCGCCATCCAGACCCGGCAGGGCCCGGTCGAGGTCGCCGCGCACGGCGCCGGCGTGCTCACCGAATGGCTCGCGCACCACGACGACCCGGTCGCCCCCGGCCAGCCGCTCGCCCGCATTGGAGGCCAGATATGACCCCGGCTGCAGGATCGAGGATCCTCGCGTTCGGTCACTACCAGCCGTCGCAGGTGATCACCAACGACGACCTGTCGAAGGTGATCGACACCAACGACGCGTGGATCCGCGACCGGGTGGGCATCGCGCAGCGCCGCGTCGCCGGCGCCGAGACGGTCGCCGACATGGCGATCGCCGCGGCCGGCAAGGCCCTCGCGGCCTCCGGGCTCACCGCCTCCGACATCGACACCGTCGTCGTGGCCACGTGCAGCTCGATCGACCGGTGCCCGAACGTCGCCACCCGCGTCGCGGCCAAGCTCGGCATCAACGCGCCGGCCGCCTACGACCTCAACACCGCCTGCTCCGGCTTCTGCTACGGCCTGGCCAGCGCCGACCACGCGATCCGGGCCGGCGCGGCCCGCAACGCCCTGGTCATCGGCGCCGAGAAGCTCTCCGACGTCACCGACTGGACCGACCGCACGACCGCCGTGCTCTTCGGCGACGGCGCGGGCGCGGCCGTGGTGACCGCGGTCGCCGAGGGCGAGCAGCCCGGCATCGGCCCCGTCGTGTGGGGCTCCGCGCCCGAGAAGGGCGATGTGCTCAAGATCGAGGGATGGCGGCCGTACATCGTGCAGGAGGGCCAGGCGGTCTTCCGCTGGGCCACCACGGCGATCGCCCCCTACGCCCAGGCCGCCCTCGACCGGGCCGGCGTGCAGGGCAAGGACATTGCGGCCTTCGTCGCCCACCAGGCGAACACCCGCATCATCGACGGGATCGTCAAGCGTCTCGACCTGCCCAACGCGATCGTCCTGAAGGATCTCGTAGAGTCGGGCAACACGTCGGCGGCGAGCATCCCGCTGGCCCTGTCCAAGGCTATCGAGCGGCGCGAGATCCCCTCCGGCGCGCCCGTGCTGCTCTTCGGCTTCGGCGGCGGTCTGACGTACGCGGGCCAAGTCATCCACTGCCCGTAGCGGTCTGTTCATCTTCCATCGACGAGCTCGTCAACCCAAGGAAGGAATGCTCTATGACCACCCGTGAAGAGATCGCCGAAGGTCTCGCCGAGATTCTCGAAGAGGTCGCCGGTGTCAACCCGGACGACGTCGCCGAGGAGAAGTCGTTCACCGACGACCTGGACGTCGACTCGCTGTCGATGGTCGAGGTCGTCGTGGCGGCCGAGGAGAAGTTCGGCGTGAAGATCCCGGATGACGAGGTGCCGAACCTCAAGACCGTCGGCGACGCCGTCTCGTACATCGAGAAGTCGCAGGCCTGAAATCCGCCGTCGGGGTCCTGAGCAGGGCACGGTCACCCCGGGACCTGCCCGGGGCCCCGTCGTTAGGTCCGCTGTGAGGAGTGTTGAGCAGTGAGTATTGAGGTCGTCGTCACCGGCATCGGGGCCACCACCCCGCTCGGCGGGGATGCCCCGTCCACCTGGGACGCCATGCTCGCCGGCAAGTCGGGGGTGTCGCCGCTGACCCAGGACTGGGCCGCGCAGCTCACCGTCCGCATCGCCGCACAGCTGGCCGTGGAGCCGACTGAGAAGATCGACCGGGTGCAGGCCCGCCGCCTGGACCGCAGCGAGATGACGGCCATCCTGGCCGCTCGCGAGGCCTGGGCCGACGCCGGCTCGCCCGAGGTGGACCAGTACCGGCTCGCCGTCAGCGTCGGCACCGGCATCGGCGGCGCACAGACGCTGCTCAACCAGGACGACATCCTGGAGGCCAGCGGCCCGCGCAAGGTCTCGCCGCACACCGTGCCGATGCTCATGCCCAACGGGCCCGCCGCCTGGGTCGGCCTGGAGCTGGGCGCCCGCGCCGGCGTGCACTGCGTCGCCAGCGCCTGCGCCACCGGCGCCGAGGCCATCGCGCACGGCCTGGACCTGATCCGCCTCGGCCGCGCCGACGTCGTCGTCGCCGGCGGCACCGAGGCCGTCATCCACCCCCTGCCGATCGCCGGCTTCGCCTCGATGCGCGCCATGTCGGTGCGCAACGACGACGCCGAGCGCGCCTCCCGCCCGTGGGACAAGGGCCGCGACGGCTTCGTCCTCGGCGAGGGCGCCGGCATCATCGTCCTCGAGCGCGCCGAGCACGCCCGTGCCCGCGGCGCGCGCATCTACGCCCGCCTGGCCGGCGCCGGCATCAGCTCGGACGGCTACGACATCGTCCAGCCGCACCCGGAGGGCG
Source organism: Dactylosporangium darangshiense (assembly GCF_039537565.1). NCBI lineage: Bacteria > Bacillati > Actinomycetota > Actinomycetes > Micromonosporales > Micromonosporaceae > Dactylosporangium > Dactylosporangium darangshiense. The sequence goes on along the minus strand of NZ_BAABAT010000010.1, from coordinate 133,721 downwards.
ACGGCGCCGTGCGCGCGATCGAGTTGGCGCTGCGCGACGCGGGCGTCGCCAAGTCGGACATCCTGCACGTCAACGCGCACGCGACCTCGACGCCGGTCGGCGACATCGCCGAGATCAAGGCGCTGCACCGGGCGCTGGGCGACCACGCGGTGCTCACCTCGACCAAGTCGATGACCGGGCACCTGCTCGGCGCGGCCGGCGCGGTCGAGTCGATCGCCACGATCCTCGCCGTCTACCACGGCGTGATCCCGCCGACCATCAACCTCGACGACCCCGACGATGCGCTCGACCTGGACGTGGCCGCGCACAAGGCCCGCCACATGGAGATCCCCGCGGCGCTGAACAACTCGTTCGGCTTCGGCGGGCACAACGCGGCGCTGGTGTTCGCACGCGCCTGAGATCCCGCTAGTTCGCCCTGGAGCAACCGTGACGACGACGTCCGCGCCCACCGTCCCGACCGCCGCCGACCTGCGCGATCCCGAGGTGCGCCTGCGCGCCCTCGTCGACCGCGGCACGCTGCGGCTGCTCGAGCCCCGCGACGACTCGGGGGTGGTCGGCGCGCGCGGCGAGATCGACGGCACGGCCGTCATCGCGTTCGCCACGGACGCCACGCGGATGGGCGGCGCCTTGGGGGCCGAGGGCTGCCGGCGGATCGTGGACGCGATCGACATCGCGATCCGCGAGCGCCGGCCGGTCCTCGGCCTGTGGCACTCCGGCGGCGCGCGGCTCGCCGAGGGCGTCGTCGCCCTCGACGGCGTCGGGCAGGTCTTCGCGGCCATGGTCCGCGCCTCGGGGCGGGTGCCGCAGATCTCCGTCGTGCTCGGCCCGGCGGCCGGCGGCGCCGCCTACGGGCCCGCGCTGACCGACATCGTGGTCATGAGCGAGAACGGGCGCATCTTCGTCACCGGGCCGGAGGTCGTGCGCAGCGTCACCGGCGAGCAGGTCGACATGGCCCGCCTCGGCGGACCCGAGCCGCACGGGCGCCGCTCCGGCGTCGTGCACGTGACCACCAAGGACGACGAGTCGGCGCTGGCCGCCGCCCGGCAGCTCGCCGCGCTGCTCGGCCGGCCGGGCCGGCTGTCGGCCGACGACGTCGCCGACGCCGACCTCGGCGCGCTGCTGCCGGCCGAGGCCAACCGGGCGTACGACGTGCGGCCCCTCGTCAAGGCCGTCCTCGACGCGCCCGGCGTGGAGCTGCACGCCAAGTGGGCGCCGAACGTCGTCACCACGCTCGGCCGCTTCGGTGGGCGCACGGTCGGCGTCATCGCGAACAACCCGCTGCGCCTCGGCGGCTGCCTCGACGCGACGAGCGCCGAGAAGGCGGCCCGGTTCGTGCGCATGTGCGACGCGCTCGGCATGCCGCTGATCGTCCTCGTCGACGTGCCCGGCTACCTGCCCGGCCTGGGCCAGGAGTGGGACGGTGTGGTCCGCCGCGGCGCGAAGCTCCTGCACGCCTTCGCCGAGGCGGTGGTACCGCGGGTCACGCTCGTGACCCGCAAGGCCTACGGCGGCGCGTACATCGCGATGAACTCCCGCGCGCTCGGCGCGACGGCGGTCCTCGCGTGGCCCACCGCCGAGGTCGCGGTCATGGGCGCCAGCGCCGCCGTGAACGTGCTGCACCGGCGCAAGCTCGCGGCGGCCGCGCCCGAGGAGCGCGAGGAGCTGCGCGCGAAACTCGTCGCCGAGCAGATCGAGACCGCGGGCGGCGTGCACCGCGCCCTGGAGATCGGCGTCGTCGACGAGCTCGTCTCACCGGCCACCACCCGCAGCCGGATCGCCGCGGCCCTGGCGGGCGCCCCCGTGGCGCGCGGCGCGCACGGGAACATCCCGCTCTAGTACAGCAGTCGCCCGCGATTCCTTTTCCGACACCGGAAGGTCTACCTGTTGCGGGCCGAGGACCTTCCGCGTCCGCGGGGGCGAGGCCTGATTCGCCAGGAACCGCAAGAGGGGATCGCAACCGGTGGAGAGTAAGCAGGATGCCGCGCCTACCCGGCAGCTGGGCCGGGCCTTCGCCAGCACCCGGGTCGTGCTGGCCAAGGTCGGACCCGACCAATTGGATGCCGCGACGCCGTGCGCGTCGTGGGACGTGCGCGCTCTGATCAACCATTTCGTCGGCTCGGCCCGGTGGGGGGCCTCCGCCGCCATGGGTACGGGTTATGAGATCACCGACGAGGACTACGCGGCCGGCGACTTCCTCGCCAGGTACGACGACAGCATCGAGGTTGCGCTGGCGGCTTTCGGGTCCGCCGGCGTGCTGGAGAAGACGATCGAGCTGGCGTTCGGTGCGTTCTCCGGCGCGGACCTGATGGGCCTGGTCGCCAGGGACCAGTTCACCCATGGATGGGACCTGGCCCGCGCCATCGGCTGCCACACCGACCTGGATCCCGAACTCGCGGACGAGCTCCTCGTCCGGGCCCGGGTCGAGATCCTCGACGCCTACCGCGGAGCTGAGGGAGACGCCATCTTCGGGCCCATCGTCGAGGCTCCTGCCGGCGCGTGCCCGGCCGATAGGCTGGCCGCCTTCCTCGGCCGCTCCATATGACCGGAGAGCAGCTTTGACCCTTGGCGGATCCGACCCGGAAACCGTCGTTCCCGACAGTGCGGCGTTCGTCGGGGCCACCGAGCCGTTCCGGCGGGAGTTGCTGGCGCATTGCTACCGCATGCTCGGCTCGGTGGACGACGCCACAGATGTGGTCCAGGAGACATATCTGCGTGCCTGGCGTTCCTACGGCGCGTTCGAGGGCCGGTCGTCGGTGCGTACCTGGCTGTACCAGATCGCCACCAACGCCTGCCTGACCGCGCTGGCGCATCACAGCCGGCGTGTACTGCCGTCCGGCCTCGGCGGTGCGGAACAAGACCCCGCCGCGGCCCCCGTACCGGCCGAACCGGGGGTCAGCTGGCTTCAGCCGGTTCCCGACGCGTTCCTCAGCCCGGACGCGGCCGATCCCGCCGCCGTCGTCCTCGCGCGCGAGGACCTGCGGCTGGCGCTGGTCGCCAGCCTGCAGTACCTGTCCGGCGCGCAACGGGCCGTGCTCATCCTGCGGGAGGTGTTGACTCTCCCGGCCGCCGAGGTCGCCGTCATGCTCGGCACCACCACAGCGGCGGTCAAAAGCACGCTGCAGCGCGCCCGCGCCAGGCTCCGGGAACTGGCTCCTGCGGCTGACGACATCACGCAGCCCACCGAGCCGGAAGCTCACAAGCTTCTCGACCAGTACATCGCGGCCTTCCAGAACGCTGACGCGCCGGCTCTGGAACGGCTGCTATGCAGGGACGCCACCCTGGAGGCGACCCCGTTCAAGACCTGGTTCTCCGGCAACAAGACCTGCGTGTCCTATCTCCGTACCCATGTTCTGGGATCGCCCGGTGACTGGCTCATGCTGCCGACCAGCGCCAACGGGCAGCCCGCCGCGGTGGCCTACACCCGTGATCGACACGGCACCTACCGGGCGTACGGAATAGTGGCGCTCACCGTCACCAGCGCTGGAATCCGTCAAATCATCTCATTCCACCAACCGAGCCTGGCCGCTACATTCGGCTTCCCACCGACAGCCGTACCGGGTCTTGGCACCGCGGACGTGGCAGCGGAGGGCCGCCAGGCCCGCAGCGGTGTCTGGTGGGAACAACGGTCGTAACTTGCACGGACCCGAGCCGGGAAATTATGCGCAAGCGGTGGCCGGCAGTCCCTGGACCGCAACGGGCGTGCGGCCCGGAGCCTTGGCCTTGCCCGTGATGACGTCGGCGAGCGCGGACATCGACGCGCGCGACGACGAGTAGGTCGCGACCAGGGTGCCCCGGGCCGAGGCGAGCACGTACGGCGTGTCCAGCGCCACGGTGACCGCCGCGCCCTGGGACAGGTCGGCCGTGCCGTGGCCGTAGCCGATCAGGCGCACCTCCGAACCGCCCTGCGTGACCACCTCGGCGCCCGCCTTGCGCAGCGCGTCCTCCAGCGCCGCGCGGGCCGTGTCCGCGCCCGCGCCGGTGACCCGGACCGGGCCGGTGACCAGGGCGCCGTCGCACGGGCCGCGCAGCACGGTGATCGCGGCGGCGGCGCCGGCGCGCGCGGCGGACTTCCCGGCGTCGCCGTCCACGACGCTCATGTCCGGCCGCGGTACCGCGGCCAGCCGCAGCTTCAGCGCCAGGATCCGCGTCGCCGACTCGACCAGGCGCTGCTTGCTGATCCGGCCCGAGTGCACGGCGTCGAGCAGGCCCTTGTACGCCGCCGACAGGTTCGGCGGCATGAGCAGGATGTCGTTGCCGGCGAGGATCGCGCGCACGGCGGCCTCGCCGGGGCCCCACTGCTCGGCCGGGGCCATGTTCAGCGCGTCGGTGACGATGACGCCGGTGTACCCGAGCTTGGTGCGCAGCAGGTCGACGAGGACCCGCGAGGAGAACGAGGCCGGGCCGCCGGGGTCGATCGCCTTCACGTCGAGGTGGCCGGACATGATCATCCCGACGCCGGCGTCGCGCGCGGCCAGGAACGGCGGCAGGTCGCCGGCCTGCAGGCTCTCCAGGCTCTGGCTGAGCACCGGCAGGCTGCTGTGGCTGTCGGTCGTGGTGTGGCCGTGGCCCGGGAAGTGCTTGACGGTGGCGGCGACCCCGGCCGCCTGCAGGCCCCGCACGGCCGCGGCGACCTGGACCGAGACCTTCGCCGGGTCGCTGCCGAACGAGCGGGAGCCGATGACGCCGCCGGGCTGGCTGCCCAGCACGTCGGCGTCGGGTGCGAAGTCGACGTTGAGGCCGATCGCGGCGAGCTCGGCGCCGGCCGCCTTCCACGCGGCCTCGGTCAGCGCCGGGTCGCCGGCCGCGCCGAACGCGAGCGCGGCGGGCAGCTGCACCATGCCGTCGCGGATGCGGGTGACCTGGCCGTACTCCTGATCGGTGCCGATCAGCAGCGGCAGCCGGGCCGGCAGGCCGAGCGACGCCTGCTGCAGGCCGGCCGTGAGCTTCGCCACCTGGGCCGGGGACTCGACGTTCGTGGTCTTGTTGGTGCCGGCGGTGGGATCGTCGGCGCTGGAGGAGACGAGGATGATGCCGCCCAGGTGGTACTTCCTGACGATCTCGGCCGGGGTCGACGCGCCCGCGTAGTTGCGGTTCGCCGCCGCCGATCCGGAGGAGACCTTGTCGGCGGCGTTGCCGTACGCGTACGGCATCAGCAGCTGGCCGACGAGCTCCTCATCGGAGAGGCGGCCGGCGACCTGGGCCGCCTGCGCCGCCGGGTCGGCCCCGGGCACCAGGGCGGACGTCGGTTCGCTCGATCGCGGGTCGGGGGCGCCGTGCCCCGCGTCGGTGCAGGCGCTCAGCAGCAGGGCGAGCGCCACCAGGGCGGGCTGGAGGCGGCGTCTGGGACTCGGCACGCCGCAACTCAACCATGCGGGCGCAACTACCCCACGCGGGTGAGGAGGGTGAGCGGCACGCCGTCGGCCGCGTGGCGGTACGGCTCGAGCTCGGCGTCCCAGGGCGCGCCGAGCGCCTTCTCCAGGGTGTGCGCGAGCGCGTCGTAGCCGCGGGCGCTCGCCACGAGCGCGCGCAGGCGGTCCTCGGACAGCACGATGTCGCCGTTGGCGCTCGTGGCGCCGCGGAACAGCCCGCGGCCGGGGACGTGCATGAAACGCTCGCCGTCGACGCCGGGGCTCGGCTCCTCGGTGACCTCGAAGCGGATCATGGGCCACTGCCGGAGCGCGGCCGCGAGCTCCCCGCCCGTGCCGGTCGCCCCGGTCCACGAGCACTGGGCCCGGCGGGCCGAGGGCTCGACAGGCTGCACCGACCACTCGAGGCGGACCGGCGTGCCGAGGACGCGCGCGATCGCCCACTCGACGTGCGCAGACACGGCGAGCGGGGTCGAGTGAACGTATATGACGCCACGCGTGGGCACGAAAGACCTCCTGGAGACCGAGGTGCGTCTTCCCCTACGACCTCGTGCTCCGCGGGTCATGCCTTCGCGGCGGTGACTGTTGCGACCAATGATGACGATGTTGTGCCCGGGGCGCCAGAGAATCCGTCACACCGGTCTTGCAAATTGTCCAACGATACGAGGATCACCGGGTAACTCGCTTTTTCGCGGGTGACACGGCCGGTGTTACAGTTTCTTGTCCTTCCGTAAGCAGCCTCGACAAGGAGTTCCCGCCGTGGCGAGCAACACCTCAAAGACCGCGCGGGCCTCAGTCCGCGCCGGTCAGGCCGGTGCATCCGGCGCCCTCAGCGTGCTGGGTGAGTTCAAGTACCTCATCCCGCTCAACAAGGGCAAGCACGTGTACGTGCGCAACCTGACCAACGGCAAGACCGTGCACCTGAGCACCACTTCCGACGCCTTCGTCGAGGAGATCCGCGTGCTCGCCGGTGCCGGCCACGCCGCCAAGATCCGCGCGGAGCTGCAGGCGCTGGCCGCCTCGACCCCGACGGACGGCTGGGACGCCACGGAGAAGCGCCTCGTCGACGCGGGCGTGTTCGAAGCCGCTTAACCTGGTTGTCATACGGACGGCCGCCTGGGGGTCACCCCGGCGGCCGTTTCGTGCTAGCCCGGGGGTATTTCAACGCACTTCCGGGTAACAATGGGTCATGGGTACCGTCGTCTCCCCGCCCGTGAGGCTCAAGGACGGCGCCCGCCTGTACAGCGTGCTCCACCCCGCCGCAAAGGCCATCCCCGGCCGGCGCCCCGTCACGGTGGTCCTCCTGCACGGCTGGACGCTCGACAACCGCCTCTGGCGGCAGCAGATCGCCGACCTGCCCGCGCGGCTCGGCGCCCCCGTTCGGCTGCTCGCCTTCGACCTGCGCGGCCACGGCCGATCCTCGGCCACCCGCGGTTCCGACGCCACCCTCGAGCAGCTCGGCGACGACCTCGCCGAGGTGATCGACCAGCTGGTGCCGCGCGGCCCCATCGTCCTGGTCGGGCACTCGCTCGGCGGGATGGCGATCATGGAGTACGCCCACCGATACCGGGCCAGGTTCGCCCGCCGGGTCGTCGGGGCCGTGCTCATCTCCACCTCCGCCGAGGGCTCCTCGCGCACCAGCTACGGCCTGAGTCCCCGCCTGGCCCGGGTGATGCGCGTCCTGGAGGTCCAGGGCGCCGGCCTGCTGGCCCGCTCGGGCGCCTGGCGGCCGCACCGCCGCCTCATGCCGCTGCTGGCCCCCGGCGTGCGCTGGCTGGTGTTCGGCCACCGCGTCGACACCAGCTGGGTGGCGCTGACCACCTCGATGGTCGGCAATGCGCCGCTGTGCGCGATCGGTGGCTTCCGGCCCTCCGTCGACCTGCACCACCGCGTCGAGAGCCTGGCCTCGATGCGCGAGCTGCCGGTGGCGGTGCTCGTCGGGTCGATGGACCGGCTCACGCCGCCGATCTGCGCGGAGACGATCGCCCGGGAGCTGCCCGACGCCGAGCTGGTGGTGTGCGCCGACGCCGGGCACATGCTGCCGATCGAGCGGCCGGACGCGGTCACCGACTCGATCGTGTCGGTCATCCGACGGGCCGCGCGGATCCGGCGTTCAGCCCATCGTGACCGTCACGCCGTCAAGGGTCCGCGCGAAGTCAGCGCCTAGGGCCGCCGACGGGGTGTGCACGCCCGGCGGTACCTCGCCGGCCCGGACCCGCTGCATCGCGCGCAGCGACGCGTCGGCCGTCAGCGCGTAGGCGTTCGGGCCGCTCAGCGTCGCCCAGCGGGTCGCGCCGGCGGCGTCGCGGACCTCGGCCCACGCCTCGCAGCCGGTGCCCGCTCGCCGGGCCGCCGACGGGCCGCCGCGGCGCACCAGCGCGCGGGCGGCGTCGCGCAGCGGGCCGAACCGGAACGCGGGCGCGAGCGCGGCGCCGGGCGGCAGCGGCATGTACACCGTGATGTCCGGGATGCCGGTCGAGCGGTATGCGGTGACGAGGTCGCCCCAGCGGGTCGCGCCGACGCGGCGAGGGCCGGACGGGAAGGGCACGACCCGCGACGGCGTTCCGTAGGGGGTGGGCACCAGCTCGCCGCCGACGCGCCGGGCCGCGCCCGCGCCCATCTCGGCGAACGCGGTGCGGGCGGTGCCGCGCGACAGCCCGCCGGGTGCGTGGAAGGCGAGCTCGAGCGCGACCGCGCCGGGCAGCTCGGCGGAAAGCAGCGCGGCGAGGCAGTCGGTGGGCACCACGTCGAAGCCGGCCCCGGTGATCATCGCCACGCCGGCGGCCCGGGCGGCGTCGTCGTGGCCGAACATCCGCTCGAACACGTCGAGCTCGCCGGTGATGTCGAGGTAGTGCACGCCGGCCTGCAGGCACGCGGCGACGGCGGCCTCGGCCGTCTCGGCGAACGGGCCGGCGCAGTTGACCATGACCTCTACGCCGTCGAGCAGCTCGGGCGTCGGCGGGCCGATGCGATACTGCAGGCCGAGCTCGTTCGCGAGCGTTGCGACGGGCCGCAGGGAACGGCCGGCGAGGACGGGGCGCTCACCTCGGCTCACCGCGAGGCGGGCAAAAAGTGACCCACTGTAGCCATTGGCGCCGTACACGATACAGCTCACGCTCAGCAAGGTATGAGAGGCTGGGGTATCACGGAAGTCCGACGGGAGGGATTCTGCGTGCACCACATCGAGGAGTGGATGGCCACACTCTCCCCCGTCTGGGTGTACGTCCTGGTCGGGGCCGTGATCGGCATCGAGAGCATGGGCGTGCCACTGCCCGGCGAGATCGCACTCGTGACCGCATCGTTACTTTCGGTCACCACCACGGTGAGCCCGTGGCTCGTCGCCGGTGCGGCGTCGGCCGGCGCGATCGTCGGAGACAGCATCGGGTACTTCATCGGCCGCCGGGGCGGGCGCGCGCTGCTCGAGCGGTTCGGCCGGCGCTTCCCCAAGCACTTCGGCCCGCCGCACCTGGCCAAGGCCGAGCGGGCGTTCCAGCGCTGGGGCGTCTGGGCGGTCTTCTTCGGCCGGTTCGTCGCGCTGCTGCGCATCCTCGCCGGCCCGCTGGCCGGTGCCCTTCGGGTGCCCTACGGCCGGTTCCTCGTCGCCAACGCTCTGGGCGGGATCACCTGGGCGTTCGGCACCGTGTTCGCCATCTACTCGCTCGGCCGGGTCGCCGAGACGTGGCTGAAGGACTTCTCCTGGGCCGCCCTGGCCCTCGCCGTCGTCGCCGGCATCGCGACCACGCTCTACCTGCGCCGCAGGGCGGCCGCGGAGGCCCGCGCACTGCAGGCCGAGGCCGAGAAGGAGCCCGCGGCGACGCCGTAGGAGAGCTTGCCCCGCAGCACGAGTAAGATTTCGGGGTTGTTTTTCGCCGGGCGGCAGGAGTAGTACGTTGAACGACGCGGTTCGCGACTCGGAGATCGCCGCTGAGCAGGTGTATCTCGACCGGGTGTACGTGCGGCTGGATCAGCTGCGCATCACCGCCGCCGAGGTGGAGAAGGCCGGCTACAGCCTCGCGCGGGTCGGCAACTTCGGCGCCCTGGTCGAGCGCGACGCGATGGTCTACCACGCGGCGCGCCGGCGGCGGGCCCTGGAGAGCGAGCACGACGGCCTCGTCTTCGGCCGGCTCGACCTGGGCCCCGAGGGCGTGTCCGGCGCGGACGCCGCCGCCGTCGAGCCCGCGGTGCCGGACGGCGAAGTGCGCTACATCGGGCGGCTGGGACTGCGCGACGAGCAGTACGAGTCGATGGTCGTGGACTGGCGGGCGCCCGCCGCGGCGCCGTTCTACCGGGCCACGCCCGCCGACCGGATGGGCGTGGTGCGGCGGCGGAGCATCCGCAGCACCGGCGAGAAGGTCGTCAGCATCGAGGACGACCTGCTCGACCCGGCGGCCGCGCCCTCGAGCATGGCCGTGGTCGGCGACGGCGCGCTGCTGGCGAACCTGTCCCGCGCGACCGGCCGCGGGATGAAGGACATCGTCGCCACCATCCAGCGCGAGCAGGACGACGCGATCCGCTCCCCCGCCTCGGGCATCACGGTCGTGCGCGGCGGCCCCGGCACCGGCAAGACCGCCGTGGCCCTGCACCGCGCCGCCTACCTGCTCTACGCCGACCGCAACCGCTACGAGTCCGGCGGCGTACTGGTCGTCGGCCCGTCGGACGTCTTCGTCGGCTACGTCTCGCGCGTGCTGCCCTCCCTCGGCGAGGACACCGCGACCCTGCGCTCCCTGGGCCAGCTGGTCGAGGGCGTCCAGGCGACCCGCCACGAGCCGCCGGAGATCGCCGCGATCAAGGGCTCGCTGCGCATGCAGCGGGTGCTGGGCCGCGCCGCCCGCAGCCCTGCGCCGGGTTCGCCTGATCGGCTCCGCATCCTGTACCGCGGGGAGCTGCTCAGCCTCGACCGCCCCGCGCTCGACGAGCTGCGCCGCACGGTGCTGGGCCTGGGCGTGAAGCGCAACGCCGCCCGCGCGAAGGCCGCGGGCCACGTCCTCGACGCTCTGTGGCGCCAGAGCGTGCAGCTGCTGCCCGCCGGCCGCCAGCAGAAGCGCGAGGAGTTCGCGCCGGACATCGCCGAGCGCCAGGAGTTCATCCAGTTCATGCGCGGCTGGTGGCCGGTGCTGCGCCCGGTCGAGGTCCTCGGCTGGCTGGCCGACCGCCAGCGCCTCTCCCGCTGGGCCAACGGCGTGCTGAGCAACCGCGAGATCGCGACCCTGACCGCGTCGATCGACCCGGATGCGCTGCCGGCCACCTTGTCGGTCGAGGACGTCGCGCTGCTGGACGAGCTGCACGAGCTGCTCGGCGACCCGCCGGTGCGCAAGCGCGCGCCGCGCGACCCGTTCCAGGTCGCCGAGGGCGTCCGCGAGGTCACCACCTACGCCGACCGCATGGCCGCGGCGCGCGCACAGGCCGTGGAGCGCCCGGACGACTACCGCGACTACGCGCACATCATCGTCGACGAGTCCCAGGACGTCTCGCCGATGCAGTGGCGCATGGTCGGCCGCCGCGGCCCCCACGCCACGTGGACGATCGTCGGCGACCCGGCCCAGGCCGCCTGGGCCGACGCCGGCGAGGCCGACCGGGCCATGCAGAGCGCCGTCGGCACCCGGCGCCGCTCCGACTTCACGCTCACGACCAACTACCGCAACTCCGCGGAGATCTTCGCGGTCGCGGCGCGGGTCATCCGGGCGGCGCAGCCGGACATCGAGCTGCCCACCGCGGTCCGCTCCTCCGGCATCGCCCCGGTGGAGACGGTGACCGCCGACCTGGAGTCCGCGGTCCGCGAGGCCGCGAAGACCCTGCTGGACCAGGTCGAGGGCACGGTCGGCGTGATCACTCCCACCTCGCGCCGGGCGGAGGTGGCGGGGTGGCTGGACGGCCTGGAGCCGCTGCGCCTGCAGACGGTGGGCGCGCTGGACTCGAAGGGCATGGAGTACGACGGCGTCATGGTCGTCGAGCCCGCCGACATCCGCGACGAGGCCGCGACCGGTTTCCGCACGTTGTACGTGGCTCTGTCGCGGGCGACGCAGCGCCTGACCACGGTAGGCACCCGCCCCTTCTGAGCCACGCACGCGTCGCGACATCGAGCGGCGCGCCGGGCGTCGAGCGACCGGCCGCAGCACGCCGGCCCGGGCGAGCGCAACGAGCTGGGAGCACTGTCAGCCCTTGGCGGCGCCCAGGGTCAGGCCGGCGACGAACTGGCGTTGCAGGGCGAAGAAGACGATCAAGGTGGGCAGGGCGACGAGGAGAGAGCCGGCGGCCAGGAGGTTGTAGTCGGTGAAGAACTGGCCGCGCAGGTTGTTCAGGGCGCTCGTCACCGGCAGCTTGTCGCCGGTCGAGATGAGGACCAGGGCGTACAGGAAGTCGTTGTAGATCCAGGTGAAGAGCAGCGTTGCCAGGGCCGCCAGCGCGGGGCGGCACAGCGGGAGGGTCACCTTCCAGTACTGCAGCCACACGCCCGCGCCGTCGACCACCGCGGCCTCCGTGATCTCGGTGGGCAGCGTGCGCATGAAGTTGGACAGGACGAAGACGCAGAAGCCGACCTGGAACGCGACGTGGATGGCGATCAGGCCAAGGTAGGAGTCGTACAGGGTGCCGGACTCCGAGACGAACTGCGGTACCGGGATCTTCTTGTACATCTCGTAGAGCGGCGTCACCAGGACCTGCGGCGGCAGCAGGTTGCCGGCGGTGAAGACCACCAGCAGGCCCAGGGACCAGCGGATGCGCAGGCGGGCTATGCAGAACGCCACGAACGACGCCAGGAACAGGGTCAGCAGGACCGCGGGCACGGCGACGATCAAGGAGTTCGTGAAGTACTTCGGCAGTTCCGCGGAGTCCCAGACCTGCGCGTAGTAGTGCAGCGTCAGCCGGTCGGGCCAGGAGAAGTACCCCTTGCGCGAAGTCTCGGCGTAAGGACGCAGCGAGGCGTAGACGGCCAGGGCCAACGGGGCCAGCCAGCCCAGCGAGACCAGGACCAGGAACGCGTTGAGGGCCAGGCGTGCGGGTCTCATCGCTCCTCCCGCAGGATGCGCACCAGGTAGGTGACGATGAAGCCGAGCGATATCAGCAGCAGGATCACGGCGATCGCGGAGCCGAAGCCGATGCGGCTCGCCTCGCCGATGATGTTGTCGGTGACGAGGACCGACAGCAGCTCCAGGCCGTTGCGGCCGCGGTTGATGGCGTACACGATGTCGAAGGCGCGCAGGCCCTCGATGACCGTGATGACCAGGACGATGATGTTGACCGGGCGCAGCGTGGGGAACGTGACGCGGAAGAACGTCTGCGCCTCGTTGGCGCCGTCGAGGGCCGCCGACTCCTTGAGCGCCGGGTCGACGGCCTTGAGGCCGGCCAGGTACAGGATCATCACGTAGCCGACGTGGCGCCAGCCGACGGCGACCAGGACGGCCCAGATGTTGATGGACGGGTCGCCCAGGAAGTCGATCGGGTTGGAGGTGCGGCCGAGGATGTTGTTCAGCGCGCCGTAGTCGCGCGAGTACACCAGCTGCGCGATGAACCCGACGATGGCGAGGGACAGCACGACCGGCAGGTAGAGGGCGCTCTGGTAGAAGCGGCCGAGCCGGAGGCTCTTGTCCAGCAGTACCGCGAAGAACAGCCCCAGCGGCGTGGCGACCAGGCCGAGGAACGCCAGCCACAGCAGGTTGTGCCGGATCGCGGGCCAGAACGGCGGGTAGACGTTGACGATCGTGTCGTAGTTGCGCCCGCCGACCCAGACCGGGTCGGTGACGCCGTTCCACGAGGTGAAGGACAGCCCGACGGAGGCGATCGTGGGACCCCAGATGAGGCCGAGGTCCAGCACGATCGCCACGCCGAGCACGACCGCGATGACGGCGCGGTCGCTCACGCTGAAACGCCGGATCTTCACGATGCGAAGATGGTCTTCTTCTGCGCCTCGATGTTCTTCAGCAGGCCGTCGACGTCGTCGGGCTTGTTGATGAACGTCTGCAGGGCGGGGATCATGACCTGCGAGGCGAAGTCGGGGCGGGTGTCGCGGTCCAGGAACTGCGAGATGTGCTTGGCGCTGCCGACGAGTTCCGCGGACTTCTTCTGCAGCGCGTTGTAGCCGGACGTGTCGGCGGTCTTGTTGGCGGCGATGTTCGTCGGGTTGCTCTTGAGGTACGCCAGCTCCGCGGGCCCGGTCGCCAGGTACTTCAGCAGTTCCTTGGCCCCGGCGCCGTTCTTGGGCTTGGCGGCCATCATGAACCCGTCGATCGGCGCCTCGACCGAGTCGCGGCCGAACTCGGAGTTGATCTCCGGGAAGGCGAAGAAGTCGAGGTCCGACAGCTCCGCGCCGGGGAACTGCTCGCCGACGAAGGTGCCGGAGACGTACATGCCGGACTGCTTGTTGAGCAGCGACTGGGCGGCCTCCTGCCAGGTGCGGCCGTTGGCGCCCGGCTGGTGGTAGGGCAGCAGCCCGCGCCAGGTGTCGAAGACGGTCTTGAGCTTGGCGTCGGTCCACGCCTGCTTGCCGGCCATCAGGTCGACGTGGAACTGGTAGCCGTTGATGCGCATGTTGAGATAGTCGAACGTCCCCATGGCCGGCCAGCCGTCCTTGTCGGCGAAGGCGACCGGCACGAGGCCGTCGGTCTTCATCTTCTCGCACAGCGCCTTGAACTCGTCCAGCGTCTTGGGCTCGGCGTAGCCCTTCTGCTGCCACACGCTCTTGCGGTAGAAGACGCCCCACGGATAGTTGTAGAAGGGCAGGAAGTACTGCTTGCCGTCCTCCCCGGTGGAGGCGGCCTTGAGCGCGTCGGAGAAGTTGCCCCCGACCTCGCTCCACACGTCGGACAGGTCGCCGGCGAGGCCCTGCTTGGCGAAGAACTGCATGCGGTAGCCGGCGAACCAGCAGAACACGTCGTCCGGGTTGCCCTGCAGGTACCGGTTGATGTTCTCCTGGAACGAGTTGTGGTCGACGGTGTTGACCTTGACGTTCTTGCCGTTGGGGTAGGACCCCAGGACCGCGGCCATCGCGGCCTTCGGCACCGAGTCGGAGTAGTTGGAGCCGAACGTGACCTCCGAGGTGGCGCTGCCACCACCCCCGGAGTCTCCGCACGCGGCGAGCAGTGACGACGCCGCTACGCCTCCGAACCCGGCCAATGCGCCGCCCAGGACGGCTCGGCGGGAGAAGTTCATCGCTTCCTCCTCAGCAAGGCACAGAACCAAACGAGAACCCCCAGTAGGGCGACAGTCCTCGGATAAGCGGCCATTGTCAATGGATCTACGCACATGATCAGGAGTGATTTGTTGATATCGATGGTGTTACGTCCGGAAACTCCATCGACACGGCTCGGTAACGACGGGTGGCGGCGAGAGAGCGCTTCCGCACAGATGTCTGTTCGAGTTTGTTGACTTCTGGTCGGCTAGGTTCGAAGCTGTACGCCATGCGAGCGCACCCACGCGCACCCCTTGGGGGTGACCGCCCGGCGACAGACTTCGACCGGGCCAGCGAGGTGCACCTGTGTGCTGGAGACGTAACGTCTGCGTTGGAACCCGTTGTGGGTTCGGACACCCGCGCAGCCGTGCTGACCCCCGCTGCGCCTGCGAAGGGAACGGCGTGATGCTCGCACAGCAACGTCAGGCGGCCATTCTCGACCTGGTCCGCCGCCACGGTGGCGTGCGCGTGAGCCAACTGGTCCGCCAGTTCGGCGTCTCCGACATGACCATCCGGCGCGACCTCGAGGCGCTCGCCGACCGCGGGCTGGTCGACAAGGTGCACGGCGGCGCGACGATCGCCGGTCCGGGCTCCACGGAGGAGCCGGGCTTCGACGCCAAGTCGGTGCGCCAGCGCAACGAGAAGGCGGCGATCGCCGAGCGGGCCGCCAAGCTCATCGAGCCGCACACCGCCGTCGCGCTGTCGGCCGGCACCACCACCGCGGCGCTGGCGGCCCATCTGGTCGATGTCCCCGGACTGACCATCGTTACCAACTCGATCCCGGTCGCCGACACCCTGTACCACGCCGGGCGCCCCGACCAGACGGTCGTGCTCACCGGCGGGATCCGCACCCCCTCCGACGCCCTCGCCGGCCCCGTGGCCGAGGCGGCGATCGGTTCCCTCAACGTCGACGTGCTGTTCCTCGGCGTGCACGGCATGAGCCCGCGCACGGGCTTCACCACGCCGAACCTCATGGAGGCCGGCACCAACCGGCTCCTGGTGGCGGCCGCGCGCCGGCTGGTGGTGCTGGCCGACCACACGAAGTGGGAGATGGTCGGCATCGCCACGATCACGCCGCTGGACGAGGCGGACATCCTCATCACCGACATCGGGCTGGCCGCGGAGGCGCGCGTGCAGTTGGCCGAGCGCGTCGGGGAGCTCGTCGTCGTCGATCCGAACGGCTAACCCCGAAGGACCCTGGAGAACGAGTGAAGCGCACGGTCACCCACCTCGCCGACGGCCGGGAGCTCATCTACTTCGATGAGCGAGACGACGCGTCCCGGGACGCCGTCGACCAACGGGAGCTGCCCCCGCCGCCACCGGCGCCGGAGATGCGGCACGACCCGATCCTCGACGAATGGGTGGCGATCGCCGCGCACCGGCAGTCGCGGACCTTCCTGCCGCCGTCGGACCAGTGCCCGCTGTGCCCGTCGACGCCGGAGTGGCAGAGCGAGATACCGTCGCCGGAGTACGACGTCGTGGTCTTCGAGAACCGCTTCCCCTCGTTCAGCCACCGAGTCGGGCCCGCGCAGGGCGACGTCCTGCCGGGGCTCGTGCCGACCGCCCCGGCCACCGGCCGCTGCGAGGTCGTCTGCTTCACCTCCGACCACAACGCCTCGTTCGCGTCGCTCTCGCCGGACCGCGTGCGCACGGTGATGGAGGCGTGGGCCGACCGCACCGCCGAGATGTCCACCCGCGACGACATCGAGCAGATCTTCTGCTTCGAGAACCGCGGCGAGGAAATCGGCGTCACGCTCTTCCACCCGCACGGGCAGATCTACGCGTACCCCTTCGTGACCCC
Organism: Dactylosporangium darangshiense; assembly: GCF_039537565.1. NCBI lineage: Bacteria > Bacillati > Actinomycetota > Actinomycetes > Micromonosporales > Micromonosporaceae > Dactylosporangium > Dactylosporangium darangshiense. The sequence goes on along the minus strand of NZ_BAABAT010000010.1, from coordinate 117,391 downwards.
GCGCACCCGGCGCATGCTGCGCTCCGCGCGCGAATATCGCGGCCCCGGCAACCTGTTCGCCGACGTCCTGGCCGCCGAGCGCGCCGACGGCACGCGGATCGTGGCCGGCAACGCGCACTGGACCGCGTTCGTGCCGGCGACCGCGCGCTGGCCGTTCGAGGTCCACCTGTACCCCAACCGCCAGGTGCCCGACATCCCGGCCCTGAGCAGCGAGGAGCGCGACGCGTTCGGCCCGCTGTACCTAGAGGTCCTGCGCCGCCTCGACGGCATGTTCGGCCTGGCGATGCCCTACATCGCCGCCTGGCACCAGGCGCCGGTGCGGGTCGCGCGCGACCTGGCCTACCTGCACCTGCAGCTGTTCAGCACCCGGCGGGCGCCGGGCAAGCTCAAGTACCTGGCCGGCTCCGAGTCGGGCATGGGCGTGTTCGTCAACGACGTGCGGCCCGAGCAGGCCGCCTCGATGCTGCGGGAGGTGAACCTGTGAGCAGCGCCCTCGAGCGGCTCCCGGGTGGTCCCTACGACGTGGTCTGGGCGAGCCCGGGCCGGGTCAACCTGATCGGCGAGCACACCGACTACAACGACGGCTTCGTGCTGCCCTTCGCGCTGCCGCACCGCACCGTCGTCGGCGCGAGCCGCCTGGAGCGTCCGCAGTGGACGGTGACGTCGGAGCAGACCGGCGAGACCGTCACCTTCGGGCCGCACGAGCGGGTCGAGGGCTGGGCCTCCTACGTGGCCGGGATCGTCTGGGTGCTGCGCGAGGCCGGCCACGAGGTGCCGGGCGCGGCCCTGAGCATCGCCTCCGACGTGCCCTTCGGCGCCGGGCTGTCCAGCTCCGCGGCGCTGGAGTGCGCGGTCATGGGCTGCCTGCTGGATCTGGGCGGGCACGACGTCGCGATGGCGCTGCGGCCGCGGCTGGCGCAGCGGGCCGAGAACGAGTACGTGGGCGCGCCGACCGGCATCATGGACCAGTCCGCCTCGACGCTGTGCCGGGCCGGGCACGCGCTGTTCCTGGACTGCCGTTCCCTGGCCACCGAGCAGGTGCCCTTCGACCTGGCCGCGCAGGGCCTGGCGATCCTCGTGGTGGACAGCAAGGCGCCGCACGCGCACGTCAGCGGCGAGTACGCGGCCCGCCGGCGCAGCTGCGAGCAGGCGGCCAAGACCCTCGACGTCGCCGCGCTGCGCGACGTGGACGTGGCCGGGCTGCCCGGCGCGCTGGCCCGCCTCGACGACGAGGTGATGCGCAAGCGGGTCCGGCACGTGGTCACCGAGAACCAGCGGGTCCTCGACACCGTGGAGGCGCTGCGGGGCGGCGACGCCCGGGACATCGGGCCGATCATGACGGCCTCGCACGAGTCCATGCGCGACGACTACGAGATCACCGTGCCCGAGGTGGACACCGTGGTCCGCGCGGCCCTGCAGGCCGGCGCCTACGGGTCGCGGATGACCGGCGGCGGCTTCGGCGGCTGCGTGCTGTCCCTGGTCGACGCCGAGCGCTGCGACGCGGTCGAGCGGGCGGTGCGGGGGGCGTTCGCCGAAGCCGGCTTCGCGCCCCCCGACGCCTTTGTGGTGACCCCGGCGGACGGGACCACCAAGATCTCGTAGCTAACAGATCAGGCGCGCGTCGGCCCAGTCGGCGTGGTCGTAGTCGATGCTGCCCGCTCCCCCGACGACCAGCCGGAGGTTCGTGCGGCCCGACACGGCCACGTCGATGGTCACGGGCGAGCCCGCGGTCACCGTCGGGCTGGTGTACAGCGACACCCCGTCGCCGAGGACGCTGAACGTGACGCCCGTGGACTGGGTGCCCACCTCGGCGTCGAGCCCGGCGACGGCGGTGAAGCGGCTGCACGCGCCGCCGAGCGGCACCGTGACGTCGCTCGCGGCGTGCGCGCCGACGCCCTTGGGGTAGAACACCCCGCCGACGGTGAGCACGCTGCCGTCGGCGGCGGGCTGCTCGCCGTTGGACATGTCGCGCTCGGCCGGGCCCCAGCCGTTGCTCGCCGCGCCCCAGGAACGGTCGCTGACGGCCGAACCGGCGCCGGTGGTGCCGCAGACCAGGGTCGGCGCGCCCCAGTCCGCGTGGTCGTACTGGATGCCGTTCGTGCGCGCGTCGGTCACCCGCAGCTCGAGGTTGAGGTAGCCGCCGGTGGAGACGGTCAGGCGCGTAGGTGCCTGGCCGCCGGTCTTGACTGCGGTGTACGCCAGGAGCCGGCCGTCGCCGTAGACCGCGAACCGCACGGAGCCGTTGGTGCCGGCCTCGGCGTCGACGCCGACCTGTGCCGTGAACGTGCGGCAGGCCCGGCCGAGGTAGACGTGCACGGCGGCGTCGGCGTGCACGCCGATGCCCTTGGCGAACGTGGTGCCGCCGACGTTGAGCGTGCCGCCGTCGCCGGCCGCCTGCTCGCCGTTGCTGCGGTCCCGCTCGGCCGGGCCCCAGCCGTTGCTGCTACTGGCCCAGGTCAGGTCGCTGACCTGCAGGGTGCCGGCGGCGGGCGCGGCGGACAGGGTGCCGGCCCGGGTCACGCGGAACATCGCCACGCCGTGCGCGGCCACGGAGGCGCTCAGGGCGCCAGTCGTGCTGCCGGTCGCGCCCGTCCAGAGGTTCTTCGTGGTGTACGAGCTGGAGCCGGCCAGGCCGAGCGCGGCGGCGCTCGTGGCGACGGTGGCGGTACCACTGCCGCGGTTGAGCAGGACGACGGCGACCGACCCGTCGCTCATCGGCTTGGCCCACACCTCCTGGTCGCCGGCGTCGGCGACGCGCCGGCCCTGTGAGCCGCCCCAGTCGCGGTTCACCGCGATCACGTCGGCGTTGCGCAGCACGTTCAGCGTGGCGGCGCTGACCGAGCGCAGGTCGTTGCCGAGCAGCAGCGGCGCCGACAGCAGCGCCCAGAGCGAGAAGTGCGCGACGTTCTCGTCCTGGGTCAGCGAGCCGTTGCCGACCTCAAGCATGTCCGGGTCGTTGTAGAAGCCCTTGCGGGCGAACGGCTCGAGGCCCGCCTGCTGGTCCAGCAGCGACGTGACGCTGCCCCAGCTGGCGCTGATGTCGCCGGTGGTACGCCAGGAGCTCCCGCCGACGTTCGGGCCGAAGATCCAGGGCTCGTCGTCGCCCCAGTTGCACAGGCTGTAGACGATCTGACGGCCCGTGGCCTTGAGCGCGTCGCCCATCGCCTTGTAGCGGTCGTAGGCGGGGCGGCCCTGGTTGTTGCAGTTGTCGTACTTGAGCAGGTCCACGCCCCAGGACGCCCACGTCTGCGCGTCGGTGGTCTCGTGGTCGAGGCTCGCCGGCAGCCCCTGGCAGGTGGCGGTGCCCGCCGAGGAGTAGATGCCGAGCTTGAGCCCGCGCGCGTGCACGTAGTCGGCGATCGCGGCGATGCCGCCCGGGAAGCGCACCGGGTCGGGGCGCAGCCGGCCCTGCGCGTCGCGGGTGCCGGCCATCCAGCAGTCGTCGATGTCGACATACGTGTAGCCGGAGTCGCGCAGCCCGGTGCTGACCATGGCGTCGGCGGTCGCCTTGATCAGGTTCTCGTCGATGTTGCAGCCGAACCGGTTCCAGCTGTTCCACCCCATGACGGGGGCGGTGAGCGGGCCCGGCTGCGGCGTGGCGGCGGCCGCGGCCGGGGACGTGACCGTCACAACGATCATGATGGATGTCGGTACGGCCAGCGCGGCCGCGGCCAGGGCGCGTAGCAGCGCCCCAGGAGATCGGATCATCGCAGCTCCCAGGTGGATTTCGATCGAACCTGTTGGATGTTGTTGTACTCGGTCCGCCGGGCGCACACAAGGTCGTACATGTGATGTCCGTCGATGTCGGTACGGCCACGCCCAGGTCTCGTTCATGTGACAGTTGGTGTTGGGTTTTGGGCGGGTGGGTGGAAAGTCTTGACAGAAAAAGTTGGAGGATGCGTGAATGCGATACGCGTGAATGCGATGCACCTCGATGGATCCGCACAGGCAACCCAGTCCACCCTCCGCTCAAGGGAGTGACACCATGATCGATATGCGTGGCCGCTGGCGGCCCGCTCTGGCCGTGCTCAGCGCCGCGGCCCTGCTGATGTCCGGCTGCGCGAAGTCCGAGGACGACAACGCTGGGTCCGCGTCGACGGCGAACGCCTCCGCCGCCGCGCAGGCGACCAAGTCGGCCGACGCCGCGGGCGCGACGTGCACCCTGCAGCAGTACGGCGGCACGAAGGTCGACCTGAATACCGCCACGGTCGGCTTCTCCCAGTCGGAGAAGGAGGCCAACCCGTTCCGCATCGCCGAGACCCAGTCCATCAAGGACGAGGCGGGGAAGCTGGGCATCCCGACCGGCAACCTCAAGACCACCAACGCCGACTCGAAGTTCGACAAGCAGATCACCGACGTCAGCACCCTGATCGACCAGGGCGTGCAGCTGCTGATCATCGCCCCGCTGAACTCCGACGGCTGGGACTCGGTGTTCGCCAAGGCCAACGCCAAGCACATCCCGATCGTCACCATCGACCGGAAGATCAACGCGAAGAGCTGCACCAACTACCTGACCTTCATCGGGTCGGACTTCGCGGAGCAGGGCAAGCGGGCCGCCGACAAGATGGCCAAGGCGTTGAACAACACCGGCACCGTGTCGATCCTGCTGGGCGCGCCGGGCAACAACGTGACCACCCTGCGTACCAGCGGCTTCAAGGACGAGCTGGCGAAGGTCGCGCCGGGCATCAAGATCGTGTTCGAGCAGACCGGCAACTTCTCCCGCGAGGACGGCCAGAAGACGGCCGAGCAGCTGCTGCAGGCCAACCCGAACGTCAACGGCATCTACGCCGAGAACGACGAGATGGCCCTCGGCGCGATCACGGCCCTCAAGGGCGCGAGCAAGAAGGCCGGCGACGTCAAGATCGTGACGATCGACGGCACCAAGGGCGCCGTGCAGGGCATCGTCGACGGCTGGATCTACTCGGTCATCGAGTCGAACCCGCGCTTCGGCCCGCTCGCTTTCTCCACCGCCACGAAGTTCTTCAACGGCGAGGCGATCCCGGAGAACATCATCATCCAGGACCGTGAGTACGACACCACGAACGCATCGTCGGATCTGGGTCTCGCGTACTGACCTTTACGGGTTCATGGCCCAGGCCGGACGCTTTCCGGCCTGGGCCTTCTCGGGTCTTCTGGAGAGAGGCAACATGTCCGAGCCCCTGCTCGAAGTCACCGGCGTGAGCAAGCAGTTCCCGGGCGTGCGCGCGCTCGACGACGTCTCGTTCACGCTGCGCGCGGGCGAGGTGCACGCGCTCGTCGGCGAGAACGGCGCCGGCAAGTCCACCCTGATCAAGGTCCTCACCGGCGTGTACCGCCCGGACGCCGGCGAGGTCCGCTACCTGGGCGCCCCGGTGTCCTTCGCCGGGCCGCTGGACGCTCAGGCCGCCGGCATCTCGACCATCTACCAGGAGGTCAACCTCGTCCCGCTCATGAGCGTGGCGCGCAACCTCTTCCTCGGCCGGGAGCCGCGCAACCGTCTCGGGCTGGTCGACGTCGCCCGGATGAACCGCGAGGCCGCCGACGTCCTCGCCGGCTACGGCATCACCTCCGACGTGCGCCGCCCGCTGGGCCTGATGCCGCTGGGCGCGCAGCAGATGGTGGCGCTGGCCCGGGCCGTCATGATCGAGGCCCGCGTGGTCGTGATGGACGAGCCGACCTCGTCGCTGGAGCCGCGCGAGGTGGAGACCCTCTTCGGCGTCATACGCCGGCTGCACGAACAGGGCGTCGGGATCATCTACGTCAGCCACCGCCTCGACGAGCTGTACCGGATCTGCGACGGCGTGACGATCCTGCGCGACGGCCGCCTGGTGCGCGCCGGCCGCCTCGCCGACCTGCAGCGGGTCGAGCTGGTCTCGCACATGCTGGGCCGGCCGGTCTCGGCGGAGCGCTCCTTCACCAGCTTCGCCGGCGAGCACGACGCCGCCGCCGGCACGCCGGTGCTGCGCGCCACCGACCTCAACAGCCGCCACCGCCTCGCCGGCGTCACCTTCGAGGTCCGGCCCGGCGAGGTGGTCGGGCTCGGCGGCCTGCTCGGCGCCGGGCGCAGCGAGACCATCAAGGCCGTGGCCGGCGCGCTGCCGCTGGACAGCGGCCGCGTCGAGGTCGACGGGCGCACCCTGCGCCGGCCGACGCCGGTCAGCGCCCTGAAGGCCGGCATCGCCGTGCAGCCGGAGGACCGCAAGGCCGAGGGCATCGCGCTGGGGCTGTCGGTGCGGGAGAACATCGCGCTGGCGGTGCTGCCGCGGCTGTCCACGGCCGGGGTGGTCTCCGAGCGGCGCATCGACGAGATCGTCGAGACGTTCATGACCCGGCTGCGGATCAAGGCGTCCAGCCCGCACCAGCGGGTGGGCGACCTGTCCGGCGGCAACCAGCAGAAGGTGCTGCTGGCCCGGCTGCTGGCCACCGGCCCCAAGGTGCTGCTGCTGGACGAGCCGACGCGAGGCATCGACGTCGGCGCGAAGGCGGAGGTCCAGGCGCTCATCGACGAGCTCGCCGCCGAGGGCCTCGGTGTGGTGCTGGTGTCCTCCGACGCCGAGGAGCTGATCGAGGGCTCCGACCGAGTGGTGGTACTGCGAGATGGCGCCGTGGTGGGCATGCTGCGCGGCGACGAGGTGACGACGGAGCATCTGATGAACGTGATCGCGACGGCGGCGTCATGACCGCCCCTGCTGATGTGAAGGCGCGCGGCCTCGACCTGGCGCGGCTGCGCCGGCTGCTGCCGGCCTACGGCGTCTACGTGGCGCTGCTGGTGCTGGTGCTGTTCAACATCGGGTACACCGACAACTTCCTCGAGTGGTCGAACCTGCGCATCCAGCTGGTCCAGGTCACCCCGGTCGTCATCGTGGCGCTGGGCATGGCCCTGGTCATCGGCACCGAGGGCATCGACCTGTCGGTCGGCTCGGTGATGGCGCTCGGCGCCGCCATCATCCCGCTGTACCTCGGCTACGGCGCCGTCGCCGCGATCATCCTGGCGCTCGTCGGCGGCCTCGTCATCGGCCTGGTCAACGGCGGCCTGGTCGCCTACGTGGGCCTGCAGCCGATCGTGGCCACCCTGGCGATGCTGGTCGCCGGGCGGGGCATCGCCCTGGTGCTGTCCAGCGGCCGGTACAAGGACATCCGCGACAAGGACTTCCTGGCCATCGGCACCGACTCGCTCTTCGGCGTGCCCTACACGGTGTGGATCGCCGCGGTGCTCGCCGTCGTGGTCGGCTTCCTGGTGCGCCGCACCGTCTTCGGCCGCCGGCTGCTGGCCATCGGCGACAACCGCCCGGCCGCGGTGCTCGCCGGCGTGCCGGTGCGCCGGGTGCTGATCAGCGTGTACATCATCTCCGGGATGCTCGCCGCGGTCGCCGGCATCATCCAGGTCTCGCGCATCGGCTCGGCCGACGCGTCCCGGATCGGCCTGCTCATCGAGCTCTCCGCGATCACCGCGGTCGTGGTCGGCGGCACCCCGCTCACCGGCGGCAAGGTGCGGGTGCTCGGCACCGTCGCCGGCGCGCTGCTCATGCAGCTGCTCACCGCCACGATGATCGCGAACAACCTGCGGGACTCGACGGCCCAGATGGTGCAGGCCGTCATCATCCTCGTCGCGGTCTACGCGGCGCGCGAACGGAGGACCCGGTGAGCACCGTGACCACGGCTCCAGAGGCGGTCGAGCGGGCCGAAGCCGCCTCGATGCGCACCGAGCGCATCGTCGAGCTGGTGCAGCGCCAGGGCGCGCTCGCCGTGCTGGCGCTGGTGATCGTGGTCGGCGTCGTCTCGTTCGACAGCTTCCGCACCTTCGACAACCTCGGCACGGTGCTGATCTCGGCGGCGCCTCCGGCGCTCATCGCGCTCGGCATGACCTTCGTGATCGTCAGCGGCGGGATCGACCTGTCGGTCGGTTCGCTGTACGTGCTCGGCGGGGTGCTCGCGGCGTGGGCGTCGCAGTACGGCACCTGGGCGGCCTTCGCGCTGCCGCTGGTCGTGTGCGGGGTGTTCGGCCTCGTGCAGGGCTCGATCATCGCCTACGCCCGGCTGGCGCCGTTCATCGTCACGCTCGCCGGGCTGCTCGGGGCGCGGGGCCTGATGCTGGCCCTGTCCGGCGAGGGCGCGAACACCTACCTGGTCAGGACCGACGCCTTCAAGCACTTCGGCACGGGCGAGCTGGGCGGGATCGGCTACCCGGTCTACCTCGTCGCGGTGCTCTTCGGCGCGGGGATGCTGCTGCTGTACCGCAGCCGCTTCGGCCAGTCCGTCTACGCCATCGGCGGCAGCGAGGACGCGGCCCGCCTGATGGGTGTGCGCATCCGCAGCACCCAGATCCGCGTGTACGTCCTCTCGGGCCTGCTCGCGGGCCTGGCCGGCGCGATCAACGCGGCCCGCCTCGGCTCCGGCGTCACGGTGCTCGGCACTGGCATGGAGCTCGACGCGATCGCCGCGGTGGTCATCGGCGGCACGCTGCTGACCGGCGGCGCCGGCACGCTCGGCGGCACCATCGCCGGCGTGATGCTGCTCCAGGTGATCCAGAACCTGATCAACCAGATCGGCACGGTCACGTCGGCCTGGCAGACGGTGATCAGCGGCGCCTTCATCGCGCTCGTCGTGGTCGCGCAGACCTACCTGGCCCGCCTGCGAAGAGTGGCATCGGGTTGATGCCGTGAGGGTTTTCAGGGGTGCGCCTCCGGCCGCACACCTTGTGCGACCTCGCGCAATGCGACGCCGACAACATGGGTTTCTTGCCCGCACTCGGCGTTGGGAGGATCCGCGTGAGCGTGCCCGGGTACCGCGACACGCCAGGGGCGCAGTGGGATGCGCACGCGCCCGTCGACCCCGCGGAGGCGGAGGACTTTCTCGCCCTCCACCACCACGAGCAGCGGCGGGGCGGCAACGGACGGGAGCGCCTGGCCCGGGTCCGCGACGAGATCGCCGAGACCGGCACGTACGCGCACACGCACGCCGAGCTGGTCTTCGGCGCCCGGGTCGCGTGGCGCAACGCCAGCCGCTGCATCGGCCGGCTGTACTGGCGCAGCCTCGTGGTGCGGGACCTGCGCAAGGTCACCGAGCCCCCGGAGATCGTCGACGAGCTGGTACGCCACCTGCGCCTGGCCGGCCAGCGCGAACGCCACGTGATCCGCCCCGTGATCTCGATCTTCGCGCCGCACGTGCCCGGCCGCCCCGCCGCCCGCCTGTGGAACGACCAGCTGGTGCGCTACGCCGGCCACCGCCACCCCGACGGCACCGTGACCGGCGACCCGCGGTACGCGCAGTTCACCGAGACGCTGCAGCAGCACGGCTGGCGCGGCAAGCTCGACAACCCCTTCGACGTGCTGCCGCTGGCGATCGAGGGCCCCGACGGCTCCGTGACCCTGCACGAGCTGCCCGAGGACGCCGTGTGGGAGGTGCCGATCGATCACCCCGAGCTGCGGTTCTTCGCCGAGCTGGGCCTGCGCTGGCACGCGATCCCCGCGATCTCGAACATGCGCCTGAGCATCGGCGGCGTGGACTACCCGCTGGCCCCGTTCAACGGCTGGTACATGGGCACGGAGATCGGCGCCCGCAACCTCGCCGACCCGGACCGCTACAACCTGCTGCCCCTCGTCGCGGCGCGGCTCGGCCTGGACACCAGCACGGAGCGCTCGCTGTGGAAGGACCGGGCCCTGGTCGAGCTCAACCGGGCGGTGCTGCACTCCTTCGACGCGGCCGGCGCGCGCATCAGCGACCACCACACCGAGTCGGAGCGCTTCCTGGCCCACGTCGCGAGCGAAGAGCGCTGCGGGCGCCCGACGCCGGCCGACTGGTCGTGGATCGTCCCGCCGATCAGTGGCGCGGTGACCGGCGTCTTCCACCGGTACTACGCCGAGGCCGACCAGCGCCCCAACTTCTACCTCGACCCCGATGCGCGCGAGCTGGGCCGCCGGGGTCGCTCGCCGGTCGCCGCGCCGGCGCACTGCCCGGTGGCGCACGAACTCGCCCCGCCCGACCGCTCGCCGGCGGTCGACCGCTCGCCCGCGCCCGACCGCTCGCCGGCGATCGACCGCCCCGCGCTGCAACGGCCACGGCCACGGCCACGGCGGTGACGGTGCCGCCGGTGGTCGCGCCCGCGGCTGCCATCGTGCCGTCCGTGCTGTCCGTGCCGCACGGGCAACCCGGGCGGCCCGCGACGGCGCGGCAAGGGTCCGCGACGCCGGTGCTCGATGTCGCGCGCGTGCCCGAGCAGCGCCCTGGCTGGTTCAGCAGGCTGTTGCGGCGGCCGTTGTAGCGAGGCGCGTTTCAGAGCGTTCGCGGACCTCGGCTCCGGTGCGCACCGCTGATATCACCGTACCATGCCCGTTCAAACGGCGACCCAGGCCAGTCACGGAGCGCATTATCCAGTCGCGCTCCGTGACATGGCGTGCTCAAGGCTTGAGAACCTCCGTCAGGGCGTCCACGGCGGCGTCGATCTCCTCGCGAGTGACGACCAGTGGCGGGGCCAGGCGCAGGGTCGAGCCGTGCGTGTCCTTGGCCAGCACACCGCGGGCCATCAGGCGCTCGCTCGCCTCCCGGCCGGTCATGAGCGCCGGGTCGATGTCGATGCCTGCCCACAGGCCGCGGCCGCGCACGGCGGTCAGGCCGTGGCCGACCAGGGCGTTGAGGCGGCGGTGCAGGTGCTCGCCGACCTCGCGGGCGCGGCGCTGCGGCTCGCCGGTGTCCAGCAGGGCGATCACCGCGCGGGCGACGGCGCACGCCAGAGGGTTGCCGCCGAAGGTCGAGCCGTGCTCGCCGGGGCGCAGCACGCCGAGGATCTCCCGGTCGGCGGCGACCGCGGAGACGGGCACGATGCCGCCGCCGAGGGCCTTGCCCAGGATGTAAATGTCGGGGACGACGGCCTCGTCGTCGCAGGCGAACGTCGCGCCCGTGCGGCCGAGGCCGGACTGGATCTCGTCGGCGATGAACAGTACGCCCCGGGACGTGCACAGCTCGCGCACGCCGGGCAGGTACCCGCGCGGCGGGACGAGGACGCCGGCCTCGCCCTGGATCGGCTCCAGCAGTACCGCCACCGTGGTCTCGTCGATGGCGGCGGCGAGCGCGTCCAGGTCGCCGTAGGGCACGACGCGGAAGCCGGGGGTGTAGGGGCCGTAGTCGGCGCGGGCCTCCGGGTCGGTGGAGAAGCTGACGATGGTCGTGGTGCGTCCGTGGAAGTTGCCGTCCGCGACGATGATCGTGGCCCGTCCGTCCGGGACGCCCTTGACCTTGTACCCCCACTTGCGCGACACCTTGATGGCGGTCTCGACGGCCTCGGCGCCGCTGTTCATCGGCAGGACCATGTCCTTGCCGGTGAGGCGGGCCAGGTCGGCGCAGAACGGGCCGAACTGGTCGTGCAGGAACGCCCGGCTGGTCAGCGTGACCCGGTCGAGCTGCTCGCGGGCGGCGGCGATCAGGTCGGGGTGGCGGTGGCCGAAGTTCAGCGCCGAGTAGCCGGCGAGGCAGTCGAGATAGCGCCGGCCGTCGACGTCGGTGACCCAGGCGCCCTCGGCCTCGGCGATGACGACGGGCAGCGGGTGGTAGTTGTGGGCCGTGTAGCGCTCGGCCTCCTCGACCGCCGGGCCTGTGCGGTTGGCGATGCTCGTCATCCCTGGACCTCCATTCGTCCCCGGATCTCCAGGGTGCAGCACTTGGGACCGCCGCCGGCCTTGTGCAGTTCGGACACGTCGACCGGGACCGGCTGGAACCCCTTCGACGCTAACGCGGCCGCCAGGCGGGTGGCCGCGGACGGCAGGACGACCCGGTGGCCGTCGCTGACGGCGTTGAGGCCCAGGACGGCGGCGTCCTCGGCGGTGGCGATGATCGCGTCGGGGTACAGGCGCCGGAGCACTTCCTGGCTGCCGGGCGAGAACGCGCCCGGGTAGTAGGCGACGTTGCCGGCGGTGCCCGCGTGCGTGAGCACGGTCAGCGCGGTGTCGAGGTGGTAGTACCGCGGGTCGACCAGCTGCAGCGTGACGACCGGCCGCCCGAAGAGCTCCTGCGCCTCGGCGTGCGCGGCGTGCTCGGTGCGCAGGCCGGTGCCGGCGAGGATGACCTGGCCGGCCAGCAGCAGGTCGCCCTCGCCCTCGTTGACGTTCTTCGCCGCGTGCACGTCGAAGCCGTTGCGCGCGAACCACTCCAGGTACGCCGGGCCCTCGTCGACGCGCTCCGGGTGGCGGAACTGGGCGCCGTACACCCGCCCGTCCACGACGGTGGCCCCGTTGGCGGCGAAGACCATGTCGGGCAGGCCGGGCACCGGGTCGATGAGCTCGACGGTGTGGCCGAGCTCGCGGTACAGCTCGTAGAGGGTCGTCCACTGCGCCACGGCCCGCTCGGCGTCGACCGGCGCGGTCGGGTCCATCCACGGGTTGATCGCGTAGTCCACCGCGAAGTACGTCGGGCGGCACATGAGGTAGCGACGACTCATGCGTCAAAACCTACGGCCGCCCAACGCGGCGAACCATTGTGATTCACTGCTTATCAGCGGTGCTTCTTTGTGTCTTGCGCGACCTCAACGGCGATTCGTTGCGTGCACCCGTCTTGTCGCCTATCAGATTTAACGCGAAATTTCCGTTTTATCAGGATCAGGGCAGCTCGCGCCACACGCCCGGCTGGGCGAGCAGGCCGGAGACGCAGTTCATCGCGCTGTCCTCGTCGGCGAACTCGTACCGGCGGCTCCGCCCGTCGGCGCCGCCCTCGCGCGACTCGACCCACCAGATGCCGGCGTCCTCGAAGAGGTACACGTCGCGGCGGGCCAGCCGGCCCCAGGTGCCGTTCCACCAGTGTTTTCTGCGCTCCATGAACGATAATTCGAACACATGTGCCAAGCCCTGCGGAAGCCCGGCCCGCCCATATCGACGGCATTGCACACCAACGGGTTAGCGAGATGCCCGATATGGGTACGCCTGCTCCATGCCGGCCGATCTCATCCACCTCCTCGTGGCCGAGCACCGCCGGCTGGAGTCGCTGTTCGCCGACGTCGAGACCGCGCAGGCGGCCGATCGGCGCCGGGCGGCACTGACGGCGGCGCTGCACGCGCTCGCGCTGCACGCGGCGCGGGAGGAGCGGTTCCTGCACCCGGCGCTGCGCGAGCACCTGCCGGCGGGGCCGGAGATCGCCGAGTTCGACCGGGCCGAGCACGCCGCGATGGCCCGCGATGCGGCCGGCTGCGACGAGGCGGGCGCGTCGGCACTGTTCGACGTCGTTCGCCTGCACATGCAGCAGGAGGAGACCGAGCTGTTCCCGCGGCTGGCCCAGGCCTGCCCGCCGCAGCTCCTGCAACGCCTCGGCGAGCTGCTCGAATCGGCGCGTGTGACGGAATGACCGGGCGGGTAAGCCGCTATTCATGGCAGTTTCCGAGGACCGGCAGCCGCTGATCGCCACACTCAAGAAGGCCGCGTACCTCCTCAAGGACGCGGGCATACCGTTCTGCCTGGCGGGCAGCTTTGCGGTGTACGCGCGCGGCGGCGAGTCCGTCGACCACGACATCGACTTCCTGATCAAGGCCGACGACGCCGAGCGGGTCCTCGCCACGCTGACCGAGGCCGGGTTCCGCGGCGAGGTGCCGCCGGAGGGCTGGCTGGTCAAGGTCTGGGACACCACCGAGCACGGCGACCTGCTGATCGACCTCATTTTCTGCCCGGTACAGCGGCCCGTCACCGACGCGACGCTGCGCGACACCGACATCATCGCGGTCAACGCCTGCCACATGCCGGTGCTCTCGGCGACCGAGCTGATGATCCACAAGGTACTCACCTGGTCGGCGCACTACTGCGACTTCGCGCGCGGGCTGCCGGTTGCCCGCTCGCTGCGGGAGCAGATCGACTGGCCGCGGGTGTACCGCGAAACGACCCACTCACCGTATGCCCATGCTTTTTTGTTTCTGATCGACCGGCTCGGCGTCATGTCGCTGGCGGAGGCCAGCGCCCTGTCGGCGGCCGTCTAGGGGGGATCAACGATGTCCGTCGACCAGTACGTCGAGGGCGAGCTGCAGCATCTGCTCGCCGAGGACGAGCGCATCACCGAGCAGGGGATCCGGTTCGTGCGTACCGAATCCGGGATCTCCCTGGTCGGGGAGGTGGAGTGCGCCGAGCGCCGCGACCTGATCTGCCAGGCGGTCGCCGAGGCGTTCCCGGACCTGCCGCTGCGCTGCAACATCGGGATCACGCGCGTACACGAGCCCGAGGAGGTGGAGGAGCTGTGATCGGCGGCGTTCGCGTTGCGGCGGTGGGAGACGTGCACCTCGATGCCGACGTTCTCGGGCGGTACCGCCCGGCGCTGGAGCACCTCGGCGGCAAGGCCGACGTGCTGCTGCTCGCCGGCGACCTGACCCGGCACGGCACCCCCGAGGAGGCACACTGCGTGGCCCGCGAGTTCGGCGGCCTGCCCGTGCCCGTGGTGGCGGTCCTGGGCAACCACGACTACCACAGCGATCAGCAGGATGCGGTGTCGGCGGTACTGCGGGACGCCGGCCTCGCCGTCCTGGAATGCACCGGCACCGTGCTGACCTGCGGCGACCTGCGCGTCGGCATCGCCGGCACGAAGGGCTTCGGCGGCGGGTTCGCCGGCGCGTGCGCCAGCGAGTTCGGCGAGCCGGAGATGAAGGCCTTCACCCGCCACGGCCGCGAGCTGGCCGCGCAGTTCGCCGAGTCGCTGGCGGCGCTGGACTGCGAGGTGCGGATCGCGCTGACCCACTACTCCCCGGTGCCGGAGACGCTGCTGGGCGAGCCGCTGGAGATCTACCCGTTCCTCGGCTCCTACCACCTGGCACAGGCCATCGACACCGTCCCCGGCGTCGGGCTGGCGGTGCACGGGCACGCGCACGGCGGCTCGGAGCGCGGCACGACGCCCGGCGGGGTGCCGGTCCGCAACGTGGCGCACCCGGTGATCAAGCAGGCCTACAACGTCTACCAGCTGTCGATGTCCTCGGTGCTGACGCCGGCCTGAGCTCGCGACCGGGTCCGTGCGGCCGCTCGTCCTGTGCCCGTCTTCACCGCGAGCTGGCGCCGGCCTGCGCCCGTCTTCACCGCGAGCCGGCGCCGGCCTGTGCCCGGCCTGAGCCGGGATCGGGTCCGCATGACCGCTCGTCCCATGCCCGCCTTCACCGCGACCGGCTCGACCGATTTGCACAGATTTATCGCCTGTCGAGGTATAAATCCGACAAGTCGTGGCACGGAGTGCCCGACTTGTCGGACAAACCGGCGCCGCAACGGGTCCGGACCCGCGGCCTGCGCCGCAACGGGCCTGGACCCGCGGCGGCGTTACAACGGGTCGGAGAGCTCGCCGCGCAGGAAGGTCAGGGAGCGCGCCAGCAGACGGGAGACGTGCATCTGCGAAATGCCCAGGCGCTCGGCGATCTGGATCTGGGTCAGGTTGCCGAAGAAGCGCATCGCGATGATCTTCTGCTCGCGTGCGGGTAGGCGGGCGAGCAGCGGGCGCAGCGACTCGCGGTCGTCCACGGCCGCCAGGGAGCGGTCCTCGCCGCCGAGCAGGTCGGCCAGCTCGGCGCCGGAGTCCGCGCCGCCCGCCGGCATGTTGATGGACAGGGCGCGGTACGCGCCGCCGGACTCGAGGCCCTCGATGATCTCCTCCTCGGAGACGTCGAGGCGGGCCGCGAGGTCGGCGACCGTCGGGGACCGGCCGAGCTGCTGCGCCAGGTCGCCGGAGACCTTGCCGATCTCCAGGCGCAGCTCCTGCAGGCGGCGCGGGACGCGCACGTCCCAGCCCTTGTCGCGGAAGTGGCGCTTGAGCTCGCCGACGATCATCGGGATCGCGTAGCTGGTGAAGGCGGCGCCGCGCGACGGGTCGTAGCCGTCGACCGACTTGATCAGGCCGAGGTTGGCGACCTGGTTGAGGTCGTCGGCGGGCTCGCCGCGGTTGCGGAAGCGACGGGCCAGGTACTCGGCCAGCGGGAGGTACAGCTCGACGATCCGGGACCGGATGCGCGCGCGGTCGGGGCTGCCGGCGGGGAGGTCGGCCAGCAGCGTGAGCAGCGCCTGCGCGGCGGCCTCGGCCTCCTTGCCGCCGGGGCGGGTGGTCCTGCCGCCAGGGCGGGGCGCCGGGACGCGGGTCCGGGAGTGTGCGGTGACGGTCATGAGGGGGTCCCCCTGCCTGCCGGCCACGGGGTCCGCACGGCGCGCACGGCATCGGCTTCGGCGCGCGGCGGGCCCTGGGCGAGAGTCAGTCGGTCGGCGCCCTGGTCTCGAGCGCCCGGCCGTGGCCGCGGCGGGAATCGCGCCTGTTTGACGATCCGCCGGGCCCGTCCGGAAACATCCGGATAGGTCGCATCAGTCGCTGGACGACCGGCGGATCGACCATCAGCCGTTCGGATGATGCGGTCTGCCTAACGTACCCCGGCGCATACGCCGCGGGCAAGGTTCGCACACGAACGGCGCAGGCTCAGGGGGTACCGATGCGGCATTGCTTCTATGAGACCTCGGACAGTGCCTCTTCGTCCTCGTCGGCCTCGTCCGTGGCGTCCGCGGCCGCCGGTGCGGGCTCGCCGCCGCTCACCGCGCGGTAGACGCGCTCCAGTTCCGCGGCCGTGCGTTCCCAGGTGTATCGGGAGCGGACCCGGTCGATCGCGGCGCTGGCGAAGCTCATCCGGCGCACTTCGTCGCCGAGCAGGGCGCGCAGGGCGCCGGCTAGGGCGACCGTGTCGCGCGGGGATACCAGCACGCCGGTGACGTTGTCGATGACGCTCTCGGCGATGCCGCCGACCGCGTACGCGACGACGGGGACGCCGCAGGCCATCGCCTCCAGCGGCGTGAGGCCGAACGGCTCGTACCAGGGCGCGCAGGCCAGGACGTCGGCGGAGCGGTACCAGCCGGCGATCTCGTCCTGCGGCACGGCGCCGACGATGCGCAGCCGGTCCCCCACGCCGTGGCGGTCGGCGAGCTGCTGCAGGCGGCGGGCCTCCGGGTCGCGGTCGAGGCCGGCCTGGTCGGGGCCGCCGACGATGACGAGCTCGGCGCCGGGCACGCGGCGCAGCACCTCGATGAGGTCGGCGAAGCCCTTGCGCTCCTCGAGCGAGCCGACGCTGAGGATGCGGCGCAGGCCGGGGCGGCGGTGGTCGGCGGCCGGGCCGCCGGGCGTGAACCGCTCCACGTCGACGCCGGAGGGCACGATGACGGTGCCGGCGCGGCGCACGCCCATGCGGCCGAGGTCGGCGACCTCGTCCTCGCTCTGCGCGACGACCCGGTCCGCCAGCGAGCCGAGCGTGCGCTCCAGCCCGGCCCGCGGGCCGGGGCCGGCGTTGCGGTCGACGGGCAGGTGGCGGCGCTCGCCGGCGGCGAGACCGTGGTAGGTGACGACGACCGGCCGGCGGATCTCGGCGGTGGCGGTGAGCGCGGCGAGGCCGGAGAGCCAGTAGTGGGCATGCACGACATCGGGGCCGGCCGCGTCGGTCTCCCAGCGAGCGGCGAGCGCGCGGCCGAAGTCGCCCATCAGGGGAAGCTGCTCGCCGGCGGGCACCACGCGCTCGGGGCCGGCCGCGACGCGCTCGACGGTGACGCCCGGCGCGAAGGCCACCTCGGCGGGCGCATCCGGGTCCTCGCGCCGCACGTACACGACGACTTCGTGTCCCAGCCGTCCCAGCGCCTCGGACAGGGCCGCCACGTGCGTGTGCCGCCCTCCCGCGCCCGGTCCGCCCAGCATGAGCGGGTTCGCCTGCGCGGAGACCAAGGCGATCCTCAAGACAGCGACCTCCACGACCCGATTGCGCTTACTGCACCGCCCCTACCCGGCCCCGATGGTGGTAAACATCAACGGGCGACACCGACAAGCACGTCGCAGAGGCGCCAAGACATCGGAGAGGCAGGAGCATGGTCGACAGGGCCCCCGCGGAGGGCGGCAGCGCCGAGCCGGCCGAGGCGCTCGCAGCGCTCGTGGCCAAGCTGCGCGCCGAGCTGACCGGGGTGCGCACCGCGATGCGGAACCGCGCCGTGATCGAGCAGGCCAAGGGCGTGCTCGTCGAGCGGCTCGGCATCACCCCCGACCAGGGCTTCGACCAGCTCGTGCGGCTCTCCCAGCGCACCAACATCAAGCTCATCGAGGTGGCCGCGGCGATCGTCGGGACCACCTCGCCGGACCCGAACGCGCCGGATGTGGTCAACCTCATCGACGACGAGCTGCGCCAGCACGTGGCCCGCAACCGGACCGACGGTTCGACGGCTAAAAAACCCGAAAAGCCGGATTTGGTACCGCAAAATGCCCGCAAACGCGCCAGTCGCCCGCCCGAGGTGGAGGCGCTGCAGTCCCAGCACCAGCTGCTCGGCGCCCGGATCGCGGCGGCGCGCAGCTACGACGAGATCTGCGACGTCCTGGGCACCGCGCCGACGGCCTGGCCGGCGCCGAGCTCGGTGCTGCTGACCCTGCTCGACCCGGACGGCGCGCAGCGCGGCGTCGGCACCTACGGGGTGCCCGGCGAGGTGCGCAGCCGCTGGTCGCGCATCCCGCCGGACCCGGGCGTGCCGCTCGTCGTCGCGGTGCAGGACGCCGAGACGCTGTGGCTTTCCGCGCAGACCGGCCTGGCCCGCTTCCCCGTCCTGGGCCACCCGCCCTTCAGCGGGGACACGCTGCTGGCCTCGCCGCTGATCTCCGGCGAGCGGGTCATCGGCGGCATCCTCATGACCTGGGCCGAGGGGCTGCCGGCGGGCGAGGAGCTGCGGCGGTACGTCAGCGCCCTGCTCGAGCCGGTCGCCCGGCAGGTCGACGCGCTCATCGGCGACGAGATCGCCAGCGCCTGGTTCCACGTCGCCGGCGAGGAGAGCGGGCAGGCGGCCCCGGCCCAGGTGTGGCTGCCGACCGTGATCGACGCGCTGCACGACCCGGGCGCGCTGCTCTCTCCCGTCCACGAGGACGGGCAGCTGGTCGACTTCCGGGTGGAGTACGCCAACGCGCTGGCCCGCCAGATCTTCTCCGGCGCGCGCGTGGACCCCGACGAGGCGACTTTGCTGGCCGCGTACCCGGCGCTGGGCAGCGCGACGCTGCTGCCGGAGTTCGCACGGGTACTGCAGGACGGCCGCCCGCGGCGCCTGGACGGCCTGCGCGCCGACCCCCGCACCGACGGCGTGCCCGGCCCGCAGACACTCTCGGTGCACGCCGTGCGCCTGTGGGACCGCGTGTTCGCGGTGTGGCGGGTCGCCACCGAGGCCGACCTGCTCTACGACCAGCTGCTGCAGGCCGAGCGCATCGCCGGCGTCGGCTCCTTCTGCTGGGAGCTGCGCGACCCGGAGCCGCGCTGCTCCCCCGAGCTCGTCCGCCTGTTCCACCGCGGCCGCGACGCCGCGACGATCCCCGTCGACGAGCTCGCCGACTCCGTGCACCCCGACGACCTGCTGGCCGTTCAGGACGCCGTGCGCCGCACGATCGTCGAGGGCAAGCAGCTGCTCGCCGAGGTCCGCGGCGCCGGCCGGGTCAGCGGCCGCCGCCTGCGCCTGGCGGCGGAGCCGATCCTCGACGACACGGGCAACGTGACCGCCGTACGCGGCACCGTGCAGGACGTCACCGAGGAGCGCGCGATCGAGGCCCGCCTGCGCCGCGCCGAGGAAGCCCTGGCCGCGCAGCGCCACCGCCTGGCCGACGAGCGCCGCGCCGCCGAGGCCCTGCAGAAGGCCCTGCTCCCCACCGACCCCGAACTGGGCCACCTGGAGGGCGTGGAGCTCTGCGGCCGCTGCCGCTCGCCGGAGCGGGTCGGCACGGTGGACGGCGACTGGTACGACGCCTGCTCCGTCCCCGACGGCACCATCCTGGTCCTCGGCGACGTCGACGAACGCGGCCTGTCCTCCATGACGACCGCGGCCCGCCTGCGCTACGCGGTCCGCGCCTACGCGGTGCTGGACATGCCGCCCGGCGACATCCTGACCGCCGTCAACGGCATGCTGTGCGCGATGGAGGTGGAGCACACCGCCTGCCTGGTCGTGGCGCGCTACACCCCTTCCACGCGCGAACTGCGCTGGGCCGCCGCCGGCCAGGTCGCCCCGGTCCGCTACGACGCCGCCGGCGCCGGCACGGTCCTGACGGGCCCGCTGGGCCTCCCGCTCGGCGAGGTGGCGGAGATGCGCTACACCGACACCGCCGTCACGCTGACCCCAGGCGACCGCGTCCTCTTCTACACCGGCGGCCAGTACGCGGGCACCCGCCCGAGGTCGGACCGCCGCCGGGGCGGCGGCCTGGACCTGGTGCGCCGCGCCGCCGAGACCATCGACCTGACCGACTTCGACGCTGTGATCACCCACCTGGTGACCAGCCTGAACGTCCCCGACGATGAGGACGTCTGCACCATGCTGATCCACGTCCCCTAACGCTGCGTCTCCGGCGCGGTGCCGTCTTTTGGCGCGGCGCTGTCTTTTGGCGCGGCGCTGTCTTTTGGCGCGGCGCTGTCTTTTGGTGCCGGGCTGTCTTTGGTGTCGGGCTGTCTTTGGTGCTGGGGCTGTCTTTGGTGCTGGGGCTGTCTTTGGTGCTGGGCTCAAAGCGTGCGGGTGTCCCAGTCCCAGTCGATCGCGAGCCCGTCGAATCGCCCGAGCGCATCGCGATGCCGCCCCGCGATCACGACCCGATCCGGCCCGAGGTGCGCGAGCAGGTCGTCGTCCCCGTAGTACCGCACGTCGGGATCGGGCCACTGCCACAGCCCGTCGTCAAGCTCCCGCAGCCGCACCTTGACGCCACGCAACTGCTCGGCGGCCGGATTCATGAGGACGAGCCCGTGCAACGGCGCATAGGTGGCTTCGTACACGGCCGCATAGACGAGGAACCGCGACAGGCTGACCCCGGTCGGGAGCTCATCGTTCTCGATCACCTCAGGATCGAGCACTCCGGAACGGAATGCTCCGTTGTCGTACGAGTACCAGTCGTCAGCGCCTTCCCAGAAACGGACCATTCCGTTCCGGCCCCCATCGGGCCGCAACATGACATGGTCCCGACTGAGCGGATAGGTATAGCGCCCCGCGAGCCGATGCCACTCCACGAGCGCCTCCGGCACAGCACCGCCCGGCTCGGACAAATCCGGCGGCCAATCGGGATCGCGGACCGGCGACCGATCCGGCGGCCCGTACCAGCGGTAGACGAACCGCCCAAGGCTGTCCGGCGACACGACGTCCAACTCGTACACGGCCACCATGATGCCGCCCGCCGCCTCGCCAGTTCCGCGGCCCACACACAACCGGCGCGTTTGCGGTGCAAGTCAGGGCGAGCGGGCAGGCACTCACTGCGCATGCGCGGTGCGAGTCAGGGCGAGCGGGCAGGCACTCACGGCGCGTGCGCGGTGCGAGTCAGGGCGAGCGGGCAGGCACTCACTGCGCATGCGCGGTACGGGTCAGGGCGAGCGGGCAGGCGCTCACAGGGCGTGCGCGATGCGGGTCGCGACGAGCCGGCGAGGCACTCAGGGCGCGTGCGCGATGCGGGTCAGGTCGAGCGGGCGGGCATTTACGGCGCGTGGGCGGTGCGGATCAGGGCGAATAGGTGGGCGTGCACGGCGCGGGCGGCGTACTGGGCGGCGCGGACCGCGGCGACGTCCGCCGGGTCGTGGGGGAAGAACGTCAGGCGGCCGTCGTCGCGCAGGACGACGGGGACCTCGGTGCGCTCGAGGATCGCGGTCAGGGCCCGCTGAGCGTCGGATGCGGCGCGGCCGGCGCGGCGGGCCAGCGCCGCCGGCACGCGCCACAGGTCGTCGACGGTGAACGCCGACGGCATGACCACATCGACCGTCATGCACTTGACGATAGGGACGGCACATGCGGTACCACCACCAAGATTTTGTTCTTGTGGATAACCGCGTGCGGGCGGACGGGCGGCGCCCACCGGCGAAGGCGGGCGCCGCGGGCGTCAGATGGCCAGGCAGATCTCGGTGCGCAGGGCCGGTGCGCCGTCGACCGGGGCCGGGTCGTCGGGCGTGGGTGCGACGCCGCCGGCGGCGATGCGGTCCAGCGTGTGCAGGCCGAGCGGGCGGACGCTGCCGAAGATCGTGTAGTTCGGGCGCAGCGCGGAGTCGGCGAAGACCAGGAAGAACTGGCTGCCGTTGGTGTCGGGGCCGGCGTTGGCCATGGCGAGCACGCCGCGGGCGTAGAGGCGGCGCACGCCGGTGGGGTCGGTCGGGGCGGGCGGCAGGTTGGTGGGCAGTTCGTCCTTGTAGCGGTAGCCGGGGCCGCCCTCGCCGGTGCCGGTCGGGTCGCCGCACTGCAGGACCTTCAGCGTGGGGTAGGTGGTGAGGCGGTGACAGACGGTGCGGTTGTAGAAACCGTGCCGGGTCAGGTGCAGGAAGCTCTGCACCGTGCAGGGCGCCGCGGCGTGGTCGAGCGCGAGCGGGATGAGGCCGAGGTTGGTCAGCAGCGTGACGGTGACCGTGCCGCGGTCGGGGGTGTGCCGCGGGTCGGGCGGCAGCGACACCGGGCGGGCCGGCGGATCGTCGGGGGTTTGGGTGTACTGGCAGGGGCCGTTCGTCACGACCGGGGCGCCCTCCCCGGTCGCCCCGGCGGGCGGGGCCGCCACCGCCACGGCCGCGACGCCCGCGGCGATGGTGATGGCGATGGCGGCGAGCTGGGATCGGACCACGCTGTCCCTCCATAGACATTTGACGATGAGTTGCCTCTGCCGGTCTAACGGATGTCGATGCGCCCGTCAAGCGCCCAACGCGGACCGATGAGCCGATCGCGGGGCCGCGACCAGCCCGTACTCTGGCGGCGTGGACGCGCGAGGGTACCGGCTCGGGGTCGACTTCGGTACCTCGAACACCGTGGCAATGCTCGCCTGGCCGGACGGGCACGTTCGGCCGCTGCTGTTCGACGGATCGCCGACGCTGCCGTCCGCCGTCTTCGCCGACGCGTCCTCCGGGCTGCTCGTCGGGCGCGACGCGATGCATGCGGCGCGGATCAACCCGGAGCGGTACGAGCCGAACCCCAAACGGCGCATCGACGAGGCCACGGTGCTACTCGGCGAGCAGGAGGTCGCCACCGTCGATCTCATCGCCGCGGTGCTCGCGCGCGTGGCCGGCGAGGCGCGGCGGGTCTCCGGCGTGGCGCTCGGGCCGGTGACCGTCACCTGCCCGGCGGCCTGGGCGCAGACCCGGCGCGGGGTGCTGCTCGCCGCCGCGGAGCGGGCCGGCCTCGGATCCGTGACGCTATTGCCGGAGCCGGTCGCCGCCGCGCAGGTCTTCCATACGCTCGTCTTCCATGCGCTCGGCGGGCAAGGCGCGCCGCGGGCGCTGCCCGGGTCGGCGTTCGTCGTGTACGACCTGGGTGCGGGCACCTTCGACGCGTCCGTGGTCCGCCACGGCGGCGGGGCCTTCGAGGTGCTCTCGGCCGAGGGGCTGAGCACCAGCGGCGGGCTGGACATCGACGCGGCGATCGTCGGGTACCTCGGGGCGAGCCACGGCGCGCGCGACGCAGACGCGTGGCATCGGCTCACGCACCCGGGCACCAGCGCCGAGCGGCGGGCCAACCGGCTGCTCTGGGACGACGTACGCTCGGCGAAGGAGATGCTCTCGCGCACCGCCTCCACCATGATCCACATTCCGGCGCTCGAGGCCGACGTCCCGCTCGGGCGGGACCAGTTCGAGCAGCTGGCGCGGCCGATCCTGACCGCCACGGTGACAGCGACGCGCGCGGCGATCGCGGCCGCGGGGCTGGGGCCGGGCGACGTCGAGGGCGTGTTCCTGGTGGGCGGCGGGAGCCGGATTCCGCTCGTGGCGACGCTGCTGCACCAGGCGCTCGGGAAGGCGCCGACGGTGGTCGAGCAGCCGGAGCTAGTGGTGGCGCAGGGGGCCGTGGGGGCGTCCGTGCAGTTCACGGTGCCTTCTTCCGGAGGCGGCGGGGGGATGTACGAATCGGGGGCGGCGGCTGCGTCCGTGTCGGCACCGCCCGGGATGCCTACGTCTGGGGTGCCTGCGTCTGGGCTGCCGGTTTCCGGGGTGCCGGTTTCGGGGGGTGCTGGCGGGGTGCCGGGGGCGCCGGTCTCGCCGGCCTTTGCGTCTGCGCCGGTCACCGGGTATCCGGTTTCGCCTCCTGGTGCCGTGCCGTCTGGTGGGTCCGTGTCTCACGGCGGCTCGGTGCCTCATAGGGGTTCTGTGCCGCCGCCTGGTCCTGGGGCTCGTGGTGGGGCTGTGCCTGCCGTCGGTAACGGGGCACGCGGCGGGTTCGGTGCTTCCGCGCCCGCGGCTGGGGCGGTGTCTCCGCCGGCCTCTATGCCCTACGGTGTCGGGCCTGCGAGCGGTGGGCCCGTGCATGTTGGGCCCGCGAGTGTTGGGTCCGTGAGCGGTGGGGCGGTCGGCGGCGGGGCCGCGAAAGGGCGGCGCGGCGGGGTGCTGGTCGCGGTTGCGGTGGCCGTACTGCTGGTGATCGGGCTGGGGACGTACGGGGTCATCCGGCTCACGGGGGGCTCCCACGACGGAGGGTCCGGGGACGGGGCGGGGCACGGCGGCTCGGCGGTGACCGCCGATGTCGAGCACCCCGACGTGGACTGGACCAGCACGGCCGAGGCGTACGACGACAAAGCCGATACGACCGTTGGGTACAACTGCCCGGCGGATGGGTCGATCGGCACGGTGTGGGGGTCGGGGCCGTACACGACGGACTCGTCGGTCTGCACGGCCGCGGTTCACGCGGGCAAGATCACGCTCGCCGGCGGCGGGCGGGTGGTCATCAAGATCCGGCCGGGCGAGAGCTCGTACGAGGGCACGACGCAGAACGACATCGTGACGACCTCGTACGACGGTTATCCGTGGGCGTTCGACATCGTGAGCTGAGCCGGGTGGTCGGCCGGTGGTCAGGGCGGGCGCGTTCGGTCGATCGCCGGCTTCGCGGTGCTGGCCTTCGCGCTAACGAACCGGCCTGGCTGAACTCGGGTCGCGCTTGAATCGTGACTTGGTCCGGGCAAGCGGTCGCCGTCGCGTGTGCGCCGCTATAGGCCGGCCATCGGGGCCGCTGTCGCGTGTGCGCCCGTCATTGGCCGGCCGGCCGGCCGGGCGGGCGCCGGCGCACGCGCGCCCGTGGTGGGCCGGTCGTCGGGACCGTCGGGGCCGTTGTCGTCGTCGTTCCGCCTGCCCGCCCGGCGGGCCTGGTGAGGCTTGCCGGGCGGGCTCGATGTTCACGCCGTCGCGCGGTCCTCGGCGGCCGGCGTTCGTGGGCCTTGCCGTCACGGCGTTTGCTTCGTGGCGTTTGCGCCACCGCGATTGCGTCGCGGCGATTGCGTCACAGGGTTTGTGTCACGGCGACCGCCAGGAGTTCGCTCGAGTGGCTGCCGAAGACGCCGACGGTCGGTGGGCGCGGGGTGAAGCCGGGCAGGTTGGTCAGGCCGTCGCTGCCGTCGACGAGGCGGAGCTTGAACGGGGCCGTGCCCTTCAGCACCAGCGTGACGTCCAGGCCCTCGGTCGGTGGGCCGTGGAAGATGATGCCGAAGCGGTCCTGCTCGGTGACGTAGGTCGTGGCGGTGCGGCCCTCGACGGTTGCCGAGATGACGCGGTGGTCGCCGACCTCGCCGTAGAAGGACAGGAAGCGGACCTGGCGCTGCGACGTGATGCGCAGGTGCAGGGTGCGCTGGTCGCCGGACGTCTCGTCGGACACGATCTTCGCCTCGGGGGCGGGCAGATCGGCGGCGCGGGCCGGGCCGACCGAGAGCATGCCGTCCGGCAGGACCGGGAACTGGCGGTTGAGTGCCTGGTGGTTGCGCACGTACTGGGAGGTCCACTCGCCCGGGGACTGCTCCAGGCTGACCCATTCGGCGGTGCCGGTGTCGCGGTCCAGCGCGTACATAAGGTGGGTCGGCTCCGGGTGGCCGGTGTCCCAGTCGTCGACGACCATGCCGACCGTCGTGCAGGCCAGCGATGCCACCAGGGCCACGGCCGCGGGGGCGGCGCCGAGGCGACGGTGGCGCGGGGCGAGCGGCGGGCGGTACAGCGGCTCGAACACCGGAAGCACCGCCAGGCCCATCAGGACCGTGAACATCGCCGCGGCGGCGCCGGTCGCCAGGCCCAGCGCGGGGAAGAACAGCGCGATGGTCGGGGCCAGGATGAGGGTGGCCACGGCGGCGCCGGCGGTCAGGACGGCGACCTTGGCCAGGGCGGGGCGCGCGTAGAGGGCGCCGATGCCGGCCAGTGCACCCACAAGGGCCGGGATGGCGACGAGGTACGAACCGCCGGGGATGACCGCGGCGAAGAGCGCGCCGAGCAGGGCCAGCAGCGCCAGGCCGCCGGTCGCCAGCGGTACCGGGCCGAGCCGGCGACGGCTCAACGCATACCAGCACAGGAGGATCGCGGTGGTGAGCGCGACGACGCCGAAGCGGAACCAGGTCGGGCGGGCCGGGTCGAGCAGCTCGCCGTAGCCGGGGCGGATCGCGACGAGCAGCGCCCACAGCGCCTGCGCGGCGACGGCTGCGGCGATGAGCGGGACCAGCGCCAGGCCGAGGCCGGCGAGGGTGCGCGGGATCGTGGTCAGGCCGCGGCGACGGGCCAGGTACACCAGCGCGGCGACGGCGAGCAGGGCGAGAGCGGCGATCGGCCAGGTCAGCGCCGCCGGGTAGCGGACCAGCAGGCCGGCGAACGGGAAGTACACGGCGTCGCCGGCGGCCGGCTTGAGCAGCGGGGGCAGGTTTGCGCCGCCGAGCTCGCGGGCCAGGGCGAGTGCGTTGTCGCCGTGGTGCTGCAGGCTCGCCCGGTTCATCGTCGAGGGGCGGTCGAACGGGCTGTGGTACACCGACGAGCCGTCGATGTAGGCGGTGTTGAGGCCGGTGAAGCGGGTCTGTGCGAGGAACGGCGTGAAGTCGGTGTCGTTGGACAGCAGCCGGTACACCTCGACGGCCAGGCTGGTGCCGACCGGGTGCGGGGTGTGTGCGTAGACGTCGATGAGGTCGGCGTTGCCGGTTGACGTCTGGAACATCACGGCCGGGCCGCTGCTGCCGCGGGCCTCGAAGTTGAGCACGACCGACGGCTTCTGGCCGAGGGGATGCTGGCTGACGAACGCCTCGGCGCCGCAGAGGCAGGCCTCCTCGGCGTCGGTGAACAGGAACACGATGTCGTTGCGTGGGCGCTGTGCGCCGCCGGCGGTGAGGGCCCGGGCGACCTCGAGCAGGGTGCTGGTGCCGGCGCCGTCGTCGTTGGCGCCGTAGCTGACCTGGACCGAGTCGTAGTGGGCCATGAGGACGATCTGGCCGGTGGAGGACGCGCCGGGCAGCACCGCAACGACGTTGCGCACGTGTGCCATGCCGCCGTCGCCGAACTTGCCGGCGTTGACTCCGACGGCGTCCTGGACTTCGGGGTGCAGGCCGTAGCCGGTCAGGGTGTCGACGACGTACTGCCGGACACGGTCGGCGGCGGGGCTGCCGGTGACGTGGACCTCCTGGCCGATGCGCTGGACGTGCTCGAACGCGCGGCCGGCGGAGAACTCGTCGGCGGGGGCCGAGGCCGGGCGGGGCGACGGCGGCTGGACGTCGGCGATGCCGAGCGCGGCGAGCAGCGCAAGGACGACCAGGGCGACGGCGGCGACGACCGGGCGGCGCGGCGGGGCGGCGAAGCTGCGGTCGGGGCCCGTCGGCGTTTCCGCGGCGGAGCCGTCGGCCGCCGCCGCGTCAGCGGGCGACGCAGCGTCAGCGGACAAGGCGGCATCGGCGGTCGAGACAGCGTCAGCGGGCGAGGCAGCGTCGGCGGTCGAGACAGCGTCAGCCGTTGAGACAGCGTCGGCGGTTAACGCGGCGTCGGCGTTGGCGGTTAACGCGGCGTCGGCGTCCGCGGCGGTCTCCGCATCAGCCTCGGCGTTGCTCTCCGTTTCGGCCTCCGTGGGCGGAACCGCCGGGGTGTCGCCGGAGCTGCTGTTTCTGGTGTCGTCGGACACGGTTTCGTCCTCCTGAACAGGGTGCCGGCGGGGTGTCCCGGCGCGGGGGTGAGGACATTCTGCACTTCGGCTCCGACAGTTCTGGGGCGGGTCGGCGGACCGACTCCGTAGCGTGATGCACTCCGGACGGAGTGCTCCGGGTCAGGAACGGATGCGGACTGGGCCGTGCCGCGGCTGGTCGCGATGTGCCACCTCGCGGTCGCTGTCGACGCGTTCTGACACCTGCGGGAGCGCCGCCCGGGCTGGTGCGCGGCGGCGCTGGAGATTGTGTGCCGTTGGTCGTCAGCCTGCCGTGAAGCCGCCCTCAGGGCCCGCTTCGAGAAGGCGCCGTCTGAGTGTCGGCGGTCCTGAGCGCGCCGGGGATGCTGTCGTCAGGGTGCGGGGTGCCGGAGGGGGAGGCACATGATGTACCACTGCGAAATCATCGGCGGCGGCCGGACGATTCATTCCAGCGGAAGTGCACGAACAGGCGGCCGAAGTTGTCGGAGTCCTTTTCGACGCGGTGATACAGCGCCTTGATCTCGCGCTGGTCGAGGAAGCGCAGCACGCGCTTCTTGAGGGCGCCCGACCCCTTGCCGGGGATGATCTCGACGAGGGTGGCGCGCTTGGCCACCGCCTCGTCGATGATCCCGCGCAGCGCGCGGTCAATGTCGCCGCGGCGGTTGAAGATGTCGTGGAGGTCGAGCTTGAGCTTCACCCTCCCAGCGTAGTCACTCCCCCACGCACGGGGTGCCCGGCCGCTTTCCACGCGTGGAAGCCGCCGGCCAGGTCCGTCGCCCGGTGCAGGCCGAGGTCCTGCAGCGCGGCCGCGGCCAGCGACGAGGTGTAGCCCTCGGAGCAGAAGACCACGACCGGCAGGTCGAAGCGGTCGGCGATGTCCAGCCGCGCGTCGCTGCGGGGGTCGAACCGCCACTCCAGGACGTTGCGCTCGATGACGAGGGCGTCCGGGATCTCGCCCTCGTCGGCGCGTTGAGCGGCGGGGCGGATGTCGACGAGCACGGCGCCCTCCGCGGCGGCCAGGCGGGCCTCGTCGGCGTCGAGGCGGCGCAGCCGGGACCGGGCCTCGGCGAGGATGGCGTCGATGCTCCGGCCACTGGACTGGCGCGTACCCAGGTCCTGCGTGACGCCGCTCACCAGTCCGCCCCGGCCGTCGTGACGGACTCGACGCTGAGCCGGCCGTCGTGCAGCCGGTAGCGGGTCATGGCGGTGAGGGCCGGGCCGTACGCGTGCACGGTGACGGCCGGGAGCGTGCCGTTGTTGACGATGCGGTGCACGTGGTGGGCGCCGAAGCGGCGGCCGTCGCCGATGGCGTAGGCGGTGGCGGTCAGTTCGCCGCCGCGCACGGTCTGCTCGACGACCTCGCCGGTGACGACTGTGAACGCGCCGGCCGAGCCGCCGTGGTCGTGCAGGTCGGTGGCCTGGCCCGGCAGCCAGGTGAGCAGCCATACCTCGTGGTCGTCGGCGATGGCGAGGCGGCCGTACCAGCGGCGGCGGGGGTCGTAGCGGGGCGCGAACGGCCAGTCGTCGGGCGCCGCGGCGTGTGCGCGGGCGAGGGACAGGAGGTCGGTCGCGCGGGTGACGGTGGTGGCGACAGGCATGGTCATATCTCCAGTATTCGCACGTACTAGATAGGAATTAAAGCAGACAGTACGCCCCAATGGGCGTAGCAACGGAGAACGAAGGAGGCGGTGCCGCGAGCGTCGGCTCTAGCGGGTACAGCGCGCGCTGGCGTGTCGAACCAGGTCGACTACCAGTCGTTGGGTCAGCAGCGCGCCTTCAGGCCCCATAGGGTCGATGTTGCCGAGGCGCTGTTGAGATCGTCAACTTGCGTCCACAATGCGGGACACGCGCGACACTCGGGCCGTCGTGACGGCCTGTCAGCGGATGACAGGGCGATGTGCGCGGTTTGACAGCGGCGCCGGGCATGCTGCGTAGGTTGCAAGAGACATCCACAGGGGGATACACGCCATGAGCTTCGCTTTCCAGGCAACCGGCCTGGTCAAGCGCTTCGGCAAGACCACAGCGCTGGCCGGGGTGGACCTGGCCGCCGAGCCCGGGACGGTGCTCGGTGTCCTCGGCCCCAACGGCGCCGGCAAGACCACCGCCGTGCGCATCCTGGCGACGCTGCTGCGCCCGGATGAGGGGCGGGCGATCGTCGGCGGGTACGACGTGGTGCGCCAGCCGGCCGCGGTCCGCCGCATCAGTGGGCTGACCGGGCAGTTCGCGTCGGTCGACGAGGACCTGACCGGCACCGAGAACCTCGTGCTCATCGGGCAGCTGCTCGACCTGCGTGCGAAGGAGGCCAAGGTGCGGGCGGCCCAACTGCTCGCCGAGTTCGACCTCACCGAGGCCGCGAACCGGCCGGCGAAGACGTACTCGGGCGGTATGCGCCGCCGGCTCGACCTGGCCGCGAGCCTCGTCGGGCGGCCGGCCGTCGTCTACCTCGACGAGCCCACCACCGGGCTGGACCCGGCCAAGCGCGAGGACGTGTGGAACATGGTCCGCGCGCAGGTGCAGGAGGGCACGACGGTGCTGCTGACAACGCAGTACCTCGAGGAGGCCGACGCGCTCGCCGACAACATCTCGGTGATCCACCACGGCAAGGTCATCGCGCACGGCACGCCGGCGCAGCTCAAGCACATCGTCGGCGGACAGACCATCAGCGTGCGGCCGGCCGACCCGGCGCACCTCGACATGGTCGCGACCATCCTCGCCAACGTCTCCGGCAACGAGCCGGAGTCGCGCGGACGCGGGGTGCTGTCGGTGCCGGTCGCGAACGACGGCGCCATGACGACCGTCGTACGGCGGCTGGATGAGGCGGGGATCGGGGTCATCGAGCTTTCGCTGCACCTGCCCAGCCTCGACGAGGTGTTCTTCACGCTGACCCGCGAACGGCAGGAGGTGGCGGCATGACGACCACGACCACTCGCTCGACCTCGACCGACGGCACGCAGTTCATCGCCGCCGTCCCGGCGCGGCCGCTCGGCCTCGTCCGACACAGCCTCGTGATGGCGCGGCGCAGCCTCATCAAGACGATGCGCACGCCGGAGCAGCTGCTGGACGTCACGCTGCAGCCGATCATCTTCATCGTGCTGTTCGTGTACCTGCTCGGCGGCGCCATCGCCGGGTCACGCCACGACTACATGCAGTTCCTGCTGCCGGCGCTCATGGTGCAGAACGTGCTGTTCGCGTCGGCACCGACGGGCGTGAGCCTGAACACCGACATCAAGACGGGGGTCTTCGACCGGTTCCGCAGCCTGCCCATCGGGCGGTCCGCGCCGCTGATCGGCGGGGTGCTCGGCGACATGATCCGGTTCGTGGTGTCGATCGTGGTGATGATCGGCTTCGGGTACATCCTGGGCTTCCGCATCGGCACGTCGTGGCCCGAGACGATCGCGGGCTGCCTGCTGGTCATGTTCATGGCGTTCTGCTTCAGCTGGATGTTCGTGCTGCTCGGCATGATCGTCCGGGAGCCGGGCGCGGTGCAGGGCCTGGGCTTCGT
The DNA here is from genome assembly GCF_039537565.1 of Dactylosporangium darangshiense. NCBI lineage: Bacteria > Bacillati > Actinomycetota > Actinomycetes > Micromonosporales > Micromonosporaceae > Dactylosporangium > Dactylosporangium darangshiense. Next base: position 86,092 of record NZ_BAABAT010000010.1, on the reverse strand, counting down.
GATCATGTTCCCGCTGACGTTCGGGACCAACGTCCTCGTGCCGACCAACACCCTGCCGGGCTGGCTGCAGGCCTGGGTGAAGGTCAACCCGGTCGCCGACGCGATGCAGGCGGCGCGAGGGCTGATGGTCGGCGGCGGGCCGGTCTTCGAGCCGGTCGTCAAGACGTTGATCTGGTCCGTGGCGATCCTGCTGGTGTTCGCGCCGCTGGCGGTGCGCGCCTATCGCCGCAAGGCCTGATGCGGCCGCCTGCACGTGACCTTCGCGTGCGGGTGGGCAAAGTTGGGGTTACTGCAGGTTCAGGGTTTCAGGAACGCAAGTGCGTCGGCCCGCGGCAGCTTCATGCCGCGGGCCAGCGCCGTTTCCAGGGCCTCGTCCCCGAGGCGGGCGCGCAGGGTCGCCAGGCGCTGTGTCCAGTCGACGTTGGCGGCATCGCGCGCGCCGGCCACCTGTTCCGCGGCGCCGAGCATCTCCGCGGCACGCACGGGCTCGTCGAGCGCTGTGGTCAGGGCGGCGAGGGTGATCGCGAGCCTGCCCACCACCGGCATGTCCCGCACCGAGACCGCCAGCTCCATCGCCTCGGCCAGCCGTGTCCGGGCCAGGTCGAGATCGCCGCGTACGACGTCGATCTCCGCCCGCGCCGCCAGCACGATCGCCTTGTACTGCGGCGCGACCAGCCGCGACTCCCGCTGCAGCCGCCAAGCCTCGACGTAGAGCCGCTCCGCCTCGCCCCAGTCGCCCGCGTCGCGGGCCAGGTGGCCGAGCTCCAGCATCGCGTGCGACACGTCGCGGGCGGACTGGCCGGCGTCCTCGACGAACGCGCGCAGCAATGCCTGCGCGGCCTGCGGGCCGTCGGTGTGCCGGCGCAGCGCCGCCATGCTCACCCGTAGGTACGCATCGCTCGACCGGATGCCGAGCTGGCCGTGCAGCTCGACCGACTCCTCGAAATGCGCGATGGCGCGCGCGAAGTCGCCGCGGCGGGTGTAGGCGTCGGCGACCGAGGCGAGCGTCATCGCCAGGCCCCACCGCTCGCCGATCCGGCGGAACTCCTCGACGGAGGCGTTCAGGTAGCGGACCATGCCGTCGATGTCACCGTCGTTCTCGTGGAGGTGGCCGAGGATCGACAGCAGCATGGCCCGGGTCCAGGTGTCCGGCGAGCTTTCCAGCCGCTCGCGGATGAGGGCGCCGCCGTTCTCGGAGTCGTCACGGAAGAGCAGCACCACCGGCTCGATGAGCGCCACGAACGGGTGCCCGCCGGGGGGCGCGACGGCGGCGAGCTCGATCAGCTCCTCGAGCTGCCCGGGGTCGTACTGGAAGTCGCCCGCGAGCCCGCTGTTGACGACGTACATCGAGCGGACCACCAGCTGCAGGTCCAGCGGCACGGGCTCGGGCCCGCTGTCCGCGACGGCGAGGATGCGCCGCAGCCACATCGTTGCATCGGCGTGGTTGTCCTCGAACGTCCAGAACCAGCCGTTGGCCGCCCCGAACCGGAACGCGCTCAGCCCGTCGCCGACGTCGCAGACGTGGCTCACGGCGGCATAGATGTTGTCCTGCTCGGGCCGCAGCCGATCCAGCCACTCCAGCTGCGCCCAGGTGCGCAGGTGCGGCTCGGCCTCCTCCATCAGCGCCAGAAAATGCGCTGCGTGCGCGGCGCGTGCCGGGCCCACTCCCCCGCGGCGGCCGAGCTCCTCGAGCGCGAACTCGCGGATCGTCTCGAGCATCCGATACCGCACGCGGCTGCCGCCGACCACCTGCAGCAGTGACCGGTCGACGAGCGTGTCGAGCCGTGCCTCGGCGTCGGCGGCGCCGCTGACGGCCGCGGCGGCGTCCGCGTCGAACGTGCCCGGGAACACCGCCAGCGCCTCGGCGAACTCCCGCTCCTGCGGGCCGAGCAGGTCCCAGCTCCACGCCACCACCGCGTGCAGCGTGCGGTGCCGTGGCAGCGCGGTGCGGCTGCCGCCGGTGAGCAGCCGGAAGCGGTCGCCGAGGCGGGCGGCGACCTGCTCCGGCGTGAACGAACGCAGCCGGGCGGCGGCGAGCTCGATGGCCAGCGGCAGGCCGTCGAGGCGGCGGCAGATCTCCACGACCGCCGCGACGTTGTCGTCGGTCACCGTGAACCCGGGCCGCACGGCCGCCGCCCGATCTCGCAGCAGCTCTACCGCAGGAGACGCGCACGCCCGCGCGACAACGTCCGCCGTCGCCGGTTCGTGCCCGCCCAATAAAGCCGCGTGATGCGCGGGTCGCGAGGCTGGTGGGACGGGGACGGGATCGGGCAGCTGAAGGGGGCCGACCGGGAACAGGGTCTCGCCGAGGATGCCCAGCGGCTCGCGGCTCGTCGCCAGGATGCGCAGCTTCGGGCAGCGGCCGAGCAGCTCCTCGCTCAGGTTTGCGGCGGCGTCCACCACGTGCTCGCAGTTGTCGAGCACGAGCAGCACCCCGGTGAGCGTCAGCGTCTCGGCGAGCTGGTCGAGGACGTCGCCCCGGCGGGGGTGCCGCGGGGTCTCCAGCTGGGCGATGCCGCCGGACGTCAGCGTGCGTAGCACCGCCGCGGGAACCTCGGCTGCCTCGGCCACCGGGGCGAGCTCGACCAGCCAGGCTCCGTCGGTCAGCTGCCGTCCCGCCGTCGCGGCGACCGTGGCGGCGAGCCGGGTCTTGCCGGCGCCGCCCGGCCCGACCAGTGTGACGAGCCGGCTGTCGGCGACCTGGGTGGCGAGCCGCTCGACGTCGTCGTCGCGGCCGACGAAGCTGGTCAATGGCGCACGCAGGTTGCCGGAGCGCGGCGAGCGGGCGCCGGCGCGCAGGACGGCCACGTGTGCGTCGCGCAGCTCCGGCGACGGGTCGGCGCCGAGCTCGTCGGCGAGGCGCAGCCGGCACTCCTCGAACGCGGCGAGCGCCTCCGCCTGCCGCCCGTCGGCGTGCAGCGCCCGGATGAGCAGCGCTACAAGCCGCTCGCGCAGCGGGTTGGCGACGATGAGCTCCTGCAGGTCGGCGATGGCCCCGGCGCGGGTCTCCGCGGCGAAGCCGGACGCCTCGATGAGGTCCTCGGTCGCGGAGAGGCGCAGCTCGTCCCAGCGGGCGACGATCGCGTCCTGCTCGGCGATGTCGGTCAACGCGGGACCGCGCCACAGGTCGAGCGCCTCGCGCAGCAGCCGGGACGCCTCCTGCGGATCGTCGGCGCGCAGGGCCCGGCGCCCCTCCGCCACGAGGCGCTCGAAGCGGCAGGCGTCGACGTCGCCGGGCTCGATGTCCAGACGGTACCCGCGGGCGCCCGACTCCAGCGCCGGGTGCCCGCCGAGGGCCTTGCGCAGCCGGGACACGAGCGACTGGACGGCGTTGGCGGGGTCGGCGGGTGCCGGGCCGCCGGGCCGGCCGGATCCGCTTACGCGCGAGCCGGCGGCTGGTGCGCTCTCCGGCCAGAGCGCCTCGACGAGCTGGTCGAGCGGCACGAACCGGCCCGGCTCGAGGGCCAGGCGGACGAGCAGGGTGCGCAGCCTGGCGCCGCCGACCTCTATTGGCCGGCCGTCGATGTCGACCGTGAGCGGTCCGAGCAGCCCGACTTGCATGCCTCAACTCTGCCACCCGGGTACGACAAAACGGGGACCGGGCGACGCCGCCGCCCGGTCCCGCTGGTGAGCTGCGCCTGCGCGGCAGCCGCTCGATGATCAGTAGCCCCTGTCAGTAGAGCCCTGCGGTCCGAGCAGCCCGACTTGCATGGCCTGGCCGCCGGAGATCGTCGGGCGCAGGGCGCTGGCGAGCCGCTCGATGCGGGCGCCGCTGCCGAGGCTCGCGACGAGGCCCTCGAGGGTCTTGACGTGCTCGGCCGGCACGGTGCTGTCGACGGACACGACGACCTGGTTGGCGACCGGGTCGACTGCCCAGGCGGTGCCGGGGATGGCGGCCTTGGCGTCGAGCGTCGAGGTGATCCGGGCGAGCTCGGCGCCGCTGTGCTCGACCTTGCGCGCGACGGCGCCGCTGGCTTCGACGGTCGCGGCGGTGCCCGCGTCGGTGACGGTGACGACCATCTTGCCCAGCTCCGCGTCGTAGTACGCGCCGGCCGTACGGGTGCCGAGCTGCGCGACGAGGGCGTCGGTCGTACGCGCAGCGAGGGCCGGCGAGTCCTGCGCCGCGAGTGCGGCGGACGGGGTCAGCACAGCACCGGCGGCCAGGCCGGCGGCGATCACCGCGAGCAGCCTGAATGAGGACTTGGTGGGTCTCACGTCAGCCTCCCAAACATCGGAGCCAATAAATATTGGCCGCGACCGATGCTTTCATTGGGAAGGAACCCACACAAGAATCACGGGCGAATTAGCCCATAGCACCCGTGTCATATCTTTCGGGCGACACTCGACCCTCCGGCGGCCCGCGCTCGCCCGGGCGTCATGCGATGAACGACCAGGTCAGGCCGCGGACGCGACGCCCTCCACCAGGAACTCGCTGACCGGGCCGTACAGGTGCGGCTGGACGTTGTCGTCGATCGGGACCGTCACCGACACGCGCCCCTCGGCCTCGCCGATGAACAACGCCGGGTCGTTGCTGTCGGCGAACGACACCACGTCGAGGCCGGCCGCGGCGGCCGCGCCGGCGAACCCGTGGTCGGCGACGACCAGGTCGGGCGGCGCCTCGCCACGCGACTCGAGGTCGGCCAGCATCGCCCGCATACCGTCCGGCGAGTGCGTGTGCCACAGCGCGATGCCGCGCTCCGCGGCGACGGCGACGCCCCCGACGTACCGAATGGCCAGGGGAAACTCGCGACCACCGTAACGGCCCGGCGAGTCGAACATGGCACCCGGCGCGGGCTGCATCAGCTCGCACCCGGCTGCGCGCAGTGCGGCGGCGATCGCCAGGTGCACCTCGATGATGCCCGCCGGGTGGCCGGTTGCCACGATCACCCGCTCGCGGCGGCGTGCGGCCAGGCGCAGGCGGTCGCGCATCCGCTCCAGCGCGCCGACCGTCTTGTGCGGGTCGATGACGTCGGTGCCGGTCGAGCGGTCCGGATCGGGGTCGATGCCGACGCGCTCGGCCATCACCGCCAGCACCTGCGCCGCGGTCCAGGTCTTGAGCGGTACCAGGCCGAACACGTAGCCTTCGCGACCTTCGGCAAAGGCGGCGGCGTTGCCGTGATTGGAGTCCCGCGTGGTCTCGACATCACCGGCGATCAGGGCCTCGCGAAGATAACTCACAAGCTCAGGCATGTGAACCATGGTAGGTACCGTGCCCGCCACCGCCGAGGAATGCGGCTTAAGGTCACAGTATGGCCGACATCTACCTCGAGACGGGCAAGAAGAAGGTCTTCGCGGGCAGCCTCGACTGGCCCGGCTGGGGCCGCTTCGGCAAGAGCGAGGAGGAGGCGATCGAGGCGCTCGCCGCCTACGGCGCTCGCTACGAGCCGATCGCCACCGCCGCCGGGTACAGCTTCCCGGCCGCCCCTCGCCTGAACGTGGTCGAACGGGTGCCCGGCACCGCGACCACCGAGTTCGGCGCGCCCGACGGCCACCCTGCCGCGGATGGTTCGGCAGTCACGGCAGCGGTGGCGGGGCGGCATACGAAGCTGCTGCGCGCCGCGTGGGCAGCCTTCGACGCGTACGCCGCGATTGCGCCCGAGTCGTTGCGCAAGGGGCCGCGGGGCGGAGGGCGGGACCGCGACAAGATGATCGGCCATGTCATCGAGACCGAGTCCGCGTACGCCCGGAAGATCGGCGTCAAGCACCGGCCACCCGCGCTCGAGGATCGCGCGGCCGTGGATGCTCTGCGCGACGACGTCATCGCCACGCTCGGTCGTACCAGCGACGGCGGGCCGCTGACCGACAACGGCTGGACCGCACGGTACGCCGCCCGGCGGTTCGTGTGGCACGTGCTGGATCACTTGTGGGAGATGGAGGATCGCTCAGCGTGACATAGGAGATCGGGAATGCGGGCGTTGCGGGTGCGGGCGGTTACGGTCGGGGCGTGGACGCGACGGCGGTGGCAGGGCCTCTCACGGAGGCGCTCGAGTCGCTTGCCGGGCTCGATCTCGAGACGCTCGACGATCCGGCCGTGCGGGACTCGCTCCTGGCGCTGCTGCGTTGCCAGCATCGCCTCGACGCCGTCATCGGCCGGTTCGTCGGCGCCTTCGACGACCGGCGGCTGAGCCACAAGGACGGGTTCGGCACGACGCGGCAGTGGCTGGTCGGGTTCGGCCGGCTGTCCGGGCCGGCCGCCGGCGGGCGGATGCGCGCCACCGAGGTCACGCGGCTGCTTCCCGAGCTCGCGCAGGCGTTCGAGGCCGGCGAGGTGAGCGCCGAGCACGTCAACCGGATCGGGATCACCGCCGAGGAGGTCGGCGACGAGGTCATCGAGCAGGCCGAGCACACGCTGGTCGAGCTGGCGCAGAACGCCGGGCCAGAGCATCTGCACGAGGCGTGCGGCCACCTGCGGGACTTGGCGCTGGCGGACAAGAGCACGCCGCCGGAGGAGCAGTACCGGCGGCGTGGCGTGACCCTCACCCGGCTTGGTGACATGTGGCGGCTTCGGGGTGTGCTCGATACCGAGACCGGGGCGCTGTTCGGGACCGCGCTGGACGCGTTCACGAAGCCACCGGGGCAGGGGGACGATCGCAGTCCCGCCCAGCGGCGGCATGACGCGGCCGCGGACATGCTCAACGCGGTGCTGCGCTCGGGGCAGGCGCCGGAGGTCGCCGGCGGGCGGCCCTGCATCGGGCTGCTCATGCCGGTTCGGCGGTATCTGCGGTTGCACGATCACAGCGGTACCGAGGCGGAGGAGACCTCTGGCGTTGACGGCCGTGACGCCGCTGGATCCGTAGGTGACGACGGTGGCCAGGGGAACGACGGCGCCGAGGGCAGCGACCTCGCCGGGCTGGATTCGGCTGGCGACGATGGGGCTGCAGTGATGTCCGGGTGGGGGCCGGTGAGCGATGCGCTGGCCGCGCGGCTCAGCTGCGATGCGACGTTGCAGCAGCTGTGGCTGCACCCGGTGAACGGGGTGCCGCTGAAGCTCGGGCGGTCGTACCGCAACACGCCTTGGCCGCTGCGGCGGGCGCTCGCGGCGCGTGACCCGCATTGCCGGTGGCCGGGGTGCCGGATTCCGGCGAACTGGTGCGACAGCCATCATCTGCGGGAGTGGATTCGGGACAACGGCGAGACCGACGTCGACAACCTTGTGCTGTTGTGCCGGTATCACCATGTGTGCATGCATGAGCGGGGCTGGCAGATGTTCCGCGAGCCACGAAGCGGGTGGGTCTGGATCATGCGGCCCGATGGGCGGAGGTATGAGCTCGGGCCGAGCCGGCCTCGGGTCGATGCAAAGCCGCCGGGTGAGCAGGGCGACATACCGGAGCCGATCACGCGGGCTGCAACGGCGGCGGGGAGTTCGGGCGTGCTGTCGCCGTACACACCGGCCGTCGGCGATGCGGCATCGCGAGCCGCGGAGGCCTCGGCGGCGCCAAGCGGGAGCGGTCTGTCGACTGCGGCGTCCGGAGTCCTTGCTGGCGGGCCCGGCCTGTCGGCGGGTGCGACCACGGCGCTGCCCCCGTCGCCCACGGATCGTGCGGGGCCGGGACCGGGATCAGGACAAGGAGCAGGGTCGGGGCCCGGGCCGGCCCCGGGGTCAAGCACGGGACCGGGCCGGGGTACGCGGGCGAGCCGCGGGCGGCACAGCCAACAGCGGCGGCTCAGGCGTGGAACGACGTGAGGCGCTCCGCTTCGGCGTCGACCTGGCGCTGGACCCGCGCCGGTAGCGGGGCGAACGGCTCCCACTCGACCCGCTTTGCCTTCAACGCCCACGTGCCGGCCACCTGACCGTCGACGAGGACGGTGCCGATCGACTGCGGCATGCGCACGTGGAACACCTTCGATCGGTGCTCCTCGGGCAGGATGAGGGTCCGGCGGGCGTGGGCGAGCAGGATCGCGTCAAAGGTCGGGAGGAACCGCACCGGGGCTGGAGTGTCCGCGTCCGGCAGTGGGGCGCCGGGCAGGTCGACGAGTTCCCGGCCGCGCTCGTCGCGGAACGTGTGCAGCTCGTGCCGGGCGAGCACCTTGGCCACCGTTGACACCGGCAGCCCCGCCCAGTCTGCGATCTCCGTGCGGTGGGCCGGCCCGAACGCACCGAGGTATCGCCGGATCAGCAGGTCCTGCGCATCGTCCTCGGTTACCTCGGGCAGGCCCACCCAGTCCTCGGCGGCCCCGAACAGATCGGCCCGGCGCCGCGCCCATGTGCCCGACGGTGGGACCCGGACCATGTCGAGGTACATGCCGATGCCGTGGCGGATCTGCGGGCCGAACAGCTCGTCGAGTTCCGTACGGCGTACCGGGCGCTCGCCCAGGAGCGTGCGTAGGCGGAGAGCGGCCTCCTCCATCGCGGCCGGATCGGGCTTGTCACGGACCGCACGCACGTAGGCGTCGCGGCGCGCGTTCCTGACGCCGACCGCGAACGGCCAGTAGTCGTCCTTGGACACGAGATGGATCGTGGCGCGCAGCAGGGTCGCCTGGATAACGTCGCGGCGTTCCAGCATGCGCGTCAGCTCTTCGCGGTCGAAGCCTTCGATGCGGGTCCACAGGCCGATGTACATCGACGGCGCATACTGGGCCTGCAGTCCGCCCATCCGCCGCAGTACCTCGGGGATGTCCAGCGATACGCGTTCCAGCAGCATCTGGCGGGCGAGCAGCGCCCGGTTCAGGTCACGCCAGGTGAGGGTCCGCTCCATACCGGAACGGTAGACGATCGGCCGCCAGGCTCTCGGGCTCGGCCGGGTAGTCCTCGTGCACTTGCGATGGGGTAGGGGCCTGAGTTGCCGGAGCAGAAGCCTCGTGCGGGCCATCCTCGACGAAGTTGACTCGTCGGAGGCGCCTGTCTGTCGTCAGGCGGCGTTCTTCAATGCGGTCAACACGAGGTCCATGGTCCGGTCGTAGCTCATGCCCTGCTCGCGCAGCAGGCGACCGCCGGCTCCCCGCTCCTCCTTGAGCACGGCCAGCAGGATGTGCTCGGTACCGATGTAGTTGTGCTTCAACGACAACGCGATCCGCAGTGACAATTCGAGACTCTTCTTCGCCCCGTTGTTGAACCGCGTCGGCACCTTCGACCGGCGGAACAGGAACCCGCCGCGCTCGGCCGGCTCGGCGCGCTCCAGCGCGCCGGTGCCGAACGTCTGCTCAACGCTCGCTCGCACCGCATCAAGGTCGATGCCGATGGAACGCAGGGCGGCCGCATCATCCCCCGCCGCGACGGCGTTGCGAACATCGTCGTACTCGACGCCGCACGCGCGAAGAACGCCGTTGCCGATGCCGCCTTCCTCACGCAACAGCGCCAGCACCAGGTGCTCGGTGCCGATCGCGCGGTGGTCGAGGGCGTCCGCCTCGTCCTTGGCGACCCGGACAACGGTCCGGGCCCGGTCGGTGAATCGCTCGAACATCAATGCTCCCCTTTCGACGTACGCGCCGGCACCGGCGCATCACTTGTCGTTTGCGTCGCTCGCCGACGCCTCGTGCTTCGATGCCGCGACGTTGGACGGCCCGGCCTGCGTCGCAGCGGACGGCCGTGACGCTTCGGCAGCCGGGGGCGTCGGCGCGCGGCCGGCATGCTTCTTGTGCACCGCCTGCCTCGACACGTCGAGAGCGTCGGCGATCTCTTGCCAGGACCAGCCCTGCAGGCGTGCGTTGTCGACCTGGAGCACCTCCAGCGCGTCGGCGAGCCGCCGTAGCGCCACGGCCGCTCGCAGGCCGATGCGCGGGTCCGGATTGGCCGCCGCCGCCGCGAGGTCACTTGCCTCCGTCATGCGTCAACCATAGTTGACAGCATCTCGCGGCGTCAACCATGGTTGACGCGATTCGGCGACGACATCCCCGGAAGGCGGCGCCTACGCTTCGTGGCGTGAGCTCATCTCAGGCCAGCCTCCCCGTCGTCGACGTCGCCAACCTGGTCCGCAACGGCGAGGACGAGCGTGCCGCGCGCGAAATCGAATCGGCGTGCCGCGCCAGCGGGTTCTTCTACGTATCCGGCCACGGTGTCGACCCCGCACTCATCGCCCGGCTCGACCGCGCGGCCCGCGAGTTCTTCGCGTTGCCCGAGCCCGAGAAGCTCGAGATCGCCATGGCCCGTGGCGGCCGGGCATGGCGGGGGTTCTTCCCCGTTGGCGCCGAGCTCACGTCCGGCGTTCCGGACCAGAAGGAAGGGCTCTACTTCGGCACGGAGCTGGGCCCGGAAGCCCCGCAGGTGCGCGCGGGACTGCCACTGCACGGTGCCAACCTCTTCCCGCGCCAGGCTCCCGAGCTGCGCGACACGGTCCTGGCATACCTGGACGCAATGACGACCACCGCCCAGGCGGTCCTGCGCGGGATCGCGCAGAGCCTCGACCTACCGGCCGACTACTTCGCCTCCGGGTACACCGCGAACCCGACCGTCCTGTTCCGCATCTTCCACTACCCACCGACTCCGCCGGACAGCACCGCGTGGGGAGTCGGCGAGCACACCGACTACGGCCTGCTGACCCTCCTGCTCCAGGACGACAACGGCGGCCTCCAGGTCCGGATGCCGGAGGATCCGACTGCGGATGCGGTGCCTGGACGGCCGAGCGCCGGCGCCCCTGGACCCAACGACCCGCCATTCAACGACGCCGATCAGACCTACCGCAACAACGACAACGCCGTCGCATCCGCCGAACACGCCCGCACCCAGGATCACACCGCAAAGTGGCTCGACGCCCCGCCGATCCCCGGCACGTTCGTATGCAACATCGGCGACATGCTCGACCGGATGACCGGCGGCTGGTACCGCTCGACGCCGCACCGGGTCCGAAACGTGAGCGGCAACGAACGCCTGTCGTTCCCGTTCTTCTTCGACCCGGACTTTGCAGCCGAGGTCCCACCGCTACCCGGACGAGCCGCCGACGACGGCACCCGCGCCTCAAGACGCTGGGACGGTCAGGACCTGAGGGCGTTCACCGGCACGTACGGTGAATATCTCGTGCGAAAGGTGGGCAAGGTGTTTCCGGAGTTGATCGCGGACGTCGGAGGCGGCACCACAACCGGCATCGGCCCAACCACCTGACCCCCCGGCCGCACCTGGGCGGGCGCCAATCGCTTCCCGGAGCCTGAACGGGAGACGGCCATGAGCACGCCCGGTGGAGCCGTCCGTCGAGCGGTACCCGTTACCCCACGACGGTGCGCATCGTAGAACCCACGGAGGGGTTCGACGAGACGTTCGAGCAGGTCGGGCACGTGGCACGATGACGGGAGCAAACCTGTCCGCGGTGTTCGTAGCGTAAGAGTCACCACACCGCAACAGGAGGCGACGATGGCCACCCCGACCACCACCACGACCCGGAAGCTGACCCCGTTCAACGCAGAGCAGGGCATGCTGGTCTTCCTGGCGGCGGTCGTCCTGCTGAGCGTGATCGGCGTGATCCTGGTCGGTGGCTGATCCGCGACCCCGTCGCGAACACTACCGATCGCGAACGTCACCCAAGGCCCGCGCCTTGGCGACGACGCCGACCACAAGCCGCGGACGTCCCGCCGGGCACCGACCGACCAACCAACGAGACTCCAGCACCACCCGAAATGCGCACCGGCAGCAAGCCCGTATTCGACAACAACGCAGGCAGCAGACCTCGACAGCGACAGACCTCGAACAGGAGCCACGAGACGTGATTCGAGGCCACGAGCCCCTCGAGGAACCCGATCGGCCGGCCGACGACGACACGTCGAGCCGGCCGATTCCGTCGCTGCCCGCTGCCGGTCGGCAGCTACCCTGACCGCACCACCCTCGGCGAGGGCGCCGGCGAACTCCCGCAAACCGGCCGACCCCCGAAATCTGGTCCCCTCCGCAAAGCGCCCGGCTCTCGAAGAACAGCACGCCGAAGGCGCCCCATCCCCGCCGCGGGCCGCGGTAGGCGTACGCACTGGTGGCGGTCGGTCGGCCATGATGGTGCTGGCCGGCGGCGCGTTCGTCGCGAAGGACCTCCTCGTCGGGTACGTCACGAGCAACGACCTCATCGTCCCCGCGGCGGAGCAGGAGGACCGCCACATAACGCTCGCGGCCGTCCGCACCAACGCCGTCGAGACGTTCCTGGCATCCCACGTCGACCTTGTGAGCAAAAGCTGAACTCGCCATCGGTACCGCGGGAACGCCCGCCAAACCGAGCCGAACCGACGTAGGCGCCTTTACAACCGCGCCGGCCACAGAAAGCCACCGGCTGCGCCGCGCGATGCCCGCCGCTAGTCCACGTGCCGGCGCAGGTGCTCCAGCACCGTCTCGGTGACCTCGCCCAGGACCCGCACCTGCTCGTCGGTCATCAGGTCGATGAAGTGCGCCCGCACCGCGGCCACGTGCCCCGGCGCGGCCGCCCGCAGCGTCTCCATGCCCAGGTCGGTGAGCACGATGAAGGCCCCGCGGCCGTCCGACGGGCACTCCTGCCGGGTGACGAGGCCGCGCTGCTGCATGCGCGTCACGTGGTGCGAGAGCCGGCTCTTGGACCACAGCATCCGGTCGGCCATCTCGCTGAGCCGGATGCGCCGGTCCTCGGCGTCGGACAGGCTCGTCAGTACGTCGTAGTCGGGCTCCGACAGCCCCTGGTCGGCTGCGAGCTGGCGGGCCAGTTGGAGGTCGAGCAGCGCCCGCATGCGGCGGTACCCGATCCAGGCCCGGAACTCGTCGTCGTTCAGCCAGCGGGGCCCGTCGTCCGCCGGCGCTCCGGCACCGTCCGGCGCCGGAAGGAGCTCAGTGTCTTCCACGTCTCAACCATAGATGTTGACGTGTCACCAATCCAGCGCCATGATGATGACATGTCAACAATCGGATCTGACCGCCCCACCGCCACCGATGGCAGCGCTAGCAAGGGCCCCACCGACGAAGGCAACGCTGGCGAAATCGCCCGAGACGCCAGCGCCACGGCGGTCGCGACCCTCCAACGGCCGGACGAAGCCACGGCACGCCGCCCGCGCCTCGAGATCATCGTCGCGAGCACCCGCCCCGGCCGCGTGGGCCGCGTCATCGCCGACTGGTTCATCGAACGGGCCGAGCACCACGGCGGCTTCGACATCCACGTCTCCGATCTCGCCGAGCTCAACCTCCCCCTGCTCGACGAGCCGCACCACCCGTCACTGCGCCGCTACACCAAGCAGCACACCCTCGACTGGAGCGCCACCATCGACGCGGCCGACGCGATCGTGTTCGTGACGCCGGAGTACAACCACAGCTTCACCGCCCCGCTGAAGAACGCCCTGGACTACCTCGCCCACGAGTGGCGCGACAAGCCCGCCGCGTTCCTCAGCTACGGCGGCATCTCGGCCGGCACCCGCGCCGCATACGCGCTTCGCCCCGTCGTCAGCATGCTCGGCATGATGGCGATCAACGCGGCCGTCGCAGTCCCGACCCGCACCCACATCACGCCCGACAAGCGGTTCGAGTCCGACGCCGCCCTGGACGCCTCCGCGAAGGCCGTCCTCGACGACCTGGCCCGACTGGCCCCGGCCTTCGCCGCCCTCCGCGCCGTGAAGTAGCCGGCCCAGAACGGCGACCGGCCGGAACTATGCCACCAGCCGTAGCCGGCCCGAGCAGCCGAATCAGAGGACAAGCGCCCAACCGAGCCGAGCGGTTCGACGCAGCCGAACAGCCGAGAGCCGTCGGGACAAGCCGGCAACCGCCCGGGACCAGGCCTGGTGATCCGCCCGGGGCGTCGCATGACAGGATCGGCCCATGTCGCGGATCGTCGTCACCGGAGCGAACGGCAAAACCGGGCGGGTGGTCGTGGCCGACCTGCTCGCCCACGGACACGACGTCGTCGCCACCGACGCCGTCGGACGGGCCGGCCATCTCAGCATCGCCGAGCTCGGCGTGCCCATGCTGATCGCCGACCTGACCGAGTACGGCCAGGCGGTCGAGGTGCTGCAGGGCGCCGACGCCGTGGTACACCTGGCAAACATCCCCGCACCCGGGATGTATCCGCCGGCGGTGACCTTCAACCGCAACTCCGCGATGAACGCCAACGTCTTCCTGGCGGCACAGGCGGTGGGCCTCGGCCGGGTGGTCTGGTCGTCGAGCGAGACGACCCTGGGCCTGCCGTTCGACACTCCGCCGCGCTACGCACCGGTCGACGAGGCCCACTTCCCGTACCCGACCACGACGTACGCCCTGTCGAAGGTCGTCGGCGAGACCCTCGCCCGGGAGATCTCCGGCTGGAGCGGCATCCCGTTCGTGGGCCTGCGCCTGTCCAACGTCCACACCGTCGACGGATCGCAGCCAGGCGACTACGCCGCCGTACCCGGGTACTGGTCCGACCCGCACGCCCGCAAGTGGAACCTCTGGGGCTACGTCGACGCCCGCGACGTCGCCGCGGCCTGCCGACTCGCGCTGGACGCCCCGATCGAGGGAGCACAGTCGTTCGTCATCGCCGCCGCCGACACGATCATGAACCGCTCGTCGGCGAGCCTCATGGCCGAGGTGTTCCCGGACGTGCCGATCCGCGGCGAGATCGGCGAGTTCGAGACCCTGCTGGCGATCGACCGCGCCCGTGAGGTCCTCGGCTACACCCCGGTCCACTCCTGGCGGGACCACGTCACCCCATAGGGCCAACAACCAGCCGCTGACCCAAAGGCTGGCGCACGACGCAGCACGCCAACGCACCGCGCGGCACACGGACCAGCGCACGCCACGTCATACGCGCCGACACCCCAGTGGGTACGCGCACCGACCCACCTCCTGAGCACAGCGCAAACGGCGCAGGCTGGGGCATAAGCACCACCACAACGGAACCGGCCGCGCCGACAGAACCGACGCGGCCGGGCACCAGCCCGAGGCGCAACGAGCCGCTCATCGCTCACGCGACAACAGCTCCAGCAGTACCGCCAAGGCAGCCGGCGAATCGAGCGCCGCCCGCGCCAGCAGGGTCAGGTTGTGCTGCTCCCCGTCCGGGCTCACCAGCACCCCCGCGGCCGCCGGATGCACGCGCCGCCAGCCGCGGGCGGTCAGCGCCGACTCGGCGACCACCACCACCGACGGCGTGCCGTCCAACTCCTCGGCCTCGGCCGGCGGCTCGGGCTGCGCCGGCCAGTTCGCCGCCACCAGCTCGTCCAGCCGCGTCAGCAGCACCTCGACGACCTCCGCCGGCCCGATCGGCGGGCGCCGCAGCAGCGTTGCCACCTGATCGGTCACCGCCCGCGCCTGGCGGGCCAGCCAGTTCGGCCACTCGTCGTCGGGCACGGCGGCGAACGTGATCCACTGGCCGGAGTCGCGCTTGAGGACGTGCCGCGCCAGCTCCCGCTCCACGTCCGGCGGCAGCGGCACCAGCGGCACCGAGTCCACGGCCCGCAGCGCCACGTGCGCCGGCGACAGCGACGCGATCGCCCCCGCCAGGCTCGGATGGCGAGACATCAGCGCCATGCGCGTGTCCTCGTCCAGCGACGCGATCACGGCCCCCGCCCGGACCGCCTCCCGCCAGCCGGCGTGCAGGTCCTGCACCCCGGCGCTGGTGCGCTGCCAGACCTGCTCCTCAACGTCGAAGGCGAGGTCGGCGAACTCGAACGCGGCCAGGTCGGCCTTGACCACGGCCCGCGCCGCGGTGTGCAGGCCCGAGGCGCTGCTGGCCGCCTGATCGGCCTTGCGCTCCAGCGCCGCCGCGAAGTCCCTCGTCGCCCGCGCGATCGTCTCCGACCGCGCCGACGGCACCATCGACAGCGGGTCCACCGCCTCCTCGTACAACGCCCGCAACCGCACCACCAGGTGCGCCCGCCGGTGGTCGACGACCGCGAGCTCGTGCGCGACGAGCGCCCGCACCTCGTCGACGGTGAGGCACTGCAGCAGCGGCAGCCCCACCATCAACAGCCGGCGGCGGCGGCTCGCCCAGGAACGGATCATTCCGTACCCGGTCAGCAGCACGGCGTCCGGACGCGCCACACCCACCCGGGCCGCGACCTCGGCGACCAGCGTCAGCAGTTCGGCCTGGGCCGCGGCCGGCACGCCCGGGTACGAGGGCACGCCCGGAGCACGCCCGCCGTACCGCATCAGCAACCACCGCGCCCGCCAAATGCTGATATTGCCGGGCAATCCGCTTCTGGGTTCTTCCACGACGGCAACCGACACAGCGAACGATCCTCATGACGCCGCCGCGGCCCGTCAACGAGTGCGGCACACGCGCCCGGGGTGAAACCCGAAAGTCACCCGGATGGCCGCCGATAGGTCCTCCAGCGACACCGGGGTGAGATGTACCGGACGGTCATGCCGTAATTGGACGCCCTGAAAGAATGCGGCCAGACGCGCAGGCCTCGACCGGGTGGCCAAGGAGGCCGAACGCGCCGGCCGATCGATCCGCGCCGTGCTCATCGACAACCACATCGTCACCGAGGAACAGCTGACCGCGGCGTCCGCCGACGCGCACGGCATCGCCACCCTCGACCTCGTCGGTTACCCGATCGCCCCGGCCACGGTCACCAAGATCCCGATGGCCCAGGCTCAGGCACCGCGTCCTCGGCATCGCCCTCAACGATCATGAAATCACCGCCGGCATCACCGACCCGGGTGACGCGCTCGCGCTGGATGACGTTCGCGCGATGAGCCTCACGGTCGAGGACGTGAGCCGCGGTGCTCCCCGCGATCCTGCGCCGCGACCCCGACGTGGTGCTCATCGGCGAGATCCGCGACGTGTGCGCCGCGGTCAGCGCGATCGAGCAATTCCACACCGAGAACGACAACACCCACCCGGTGAGCATGACCGCGGACGTCGGCGACAAAGCCGATCTTCGGCACCACGACGAGTGGCACCGCCGCTACGGCCGGTCCACCGCAGGCGGCCACGCCCTCGCCGGGCAACTCGATGCAGTACAAGAGGGCGACGGACGGCGCCGGCTACAAGGTCTGCGGCACCAACGCCGACGGCAAAGCCTTCGACATCTACGGCAGCGCGGTCGGCGGCCCACCTCGCGCGGGCCGCCGGACCCACCTTCATCGCGAAAGGACCCCACCATGACGTTCGTACTCGTCGTCGTCGGCGCGTTCGGGCTCGCGGTGGGGTCCTTCGTCAATGTGGTCGTCCATCGCTTGCCCCGCGGCGAGTCGCTGCTGCGCCCGGCCTCCAACTGTCCACAGTGCACGGCCCCGGTCCGCCCGTGGCACAACTTCCCCGTCGTCGGCTGGCTGCTACTGCGCGGCCGCTGCGCCGACTGCGCCGCCCTGATCGGCATCCGGCACCCGCTGGTCGAGCTCGGCACCGCGGCGCTGTTCGTCGCCGTCGCCGCGCGCTTCGTCGCCCCCTCCCTCGTCGCCACGAACGGCGCGAACGACACCCACAGCTGGCCGGCCGAGCCCGCCTGGTTGTATCTGCCCGCCTGGCTGTACCTCGCCGCGATCGCGGTCGCCCTAGCCCTCATCGACCTCGACGTGCTGCGCCTGCCCGACGCGATCGTCCTGCCCTCGTACATCGTGGCCCCGGTGCTGTTGCTGCCCGGCGTCATCGTCGAGCGGGACTGGTCCGCGGCGCTGCGCGGCGTGCTCGCGATGGCCGCACTGTGGACCCTCTACTTCCTGCTGTCGTTGTACCGCGGGGGAATGGGCCCGGGCGACGTGAAGCTGGCCGGCGTCCTGGGCCTGTACCTCGGCTGGCTCGGCTGGCCCTCGGTCGCCATCGGCACGCTCGCCGCCTTCGTCATCGGCGGCGCCGCCGGCCTCGCGCTGTTGGCCGCCGGCCGCGCCGGTCGCAAGACCGCGCTGCCGTTCGGCCCGTCGATGCTCGCCGGCGCCCTGATCGCACTGTTCGCCGCCGCGCCGCTCACCGACTGGTACACCAACCTGCTGGTACCTGCGTAAGCCGCACGGGCAGCTCTGACGAAGGAGCACGATGGCCGCTGCCAACCTACTGCGACCGCAGCAACTGCAGCAAAATGGAACGCCCCGCGAACGCCGAAGACCCACTCGCCTGCAGAACATCGGCGAGGACTGAACAGCCCGTAGGGGCCGCCGCCCGGCGGAATTCAGGGTCGCCTCGGTGCATCGCCTGGATGGCATCGACGCCGGCAGCGACAAGGCTGAGCGCATGACCATCACGTGGGAGGCGCCCAAGGCCGTGAACACGCTCCCGGCGCCGGTCTCGCTCGCCCGTCAGGCCGGCATCGGCCTGGCCGCACTGCTCGGATACCTCCTGGTGCGCGACGCCGCCGGCGCGGCCGACGCCCGCGCCGAGTCCAACGCCCGCGCCGTCGAGGGCCTGGAGCGCTCGGCGGGCCTGCTGCGGGAGGAGTGGCTGCGCGAGCGCGCGGCCGGCAGTGCGTTCCTGTCCGGGGCGCTGGAGTGGGTGTACACCTACGGGCACTGGCTGGCCGCCGCGGCCGTGCTCGTGTGGCTCGCCCGCCGCCACCCCGCCGTCTACTACCGTGCCCGCGACACGATGCTGCTCGTCGCCGCCGGCGCGCTGTTCGTCTTCGTCGTGTTTCCGGTCGCGCCGCCGGGCGACGGCGGCGCGTTCGCCGCGCTGCCGAGCCTGCACGCCGGCTGGGACGTCGTCGTCGGCCTGGCGATCGCGGCCGCGGCCCGCCGCGCCTGGGTGCGCGCCGCCGGCGTGGGCGTAGCCGCCGCGATGGCCGCATCCGTGGTGCTGACCGGCCACCACCACCTGCTCGACGTCCTCGCCGGCGCCACGCTGACCGCCGCCTGCTGGCTCTACCTGCGGGCCCGCCGGCGCCCGGCCGCACTGCGCGGCTATGCGGGCTGGGACGGCCTCGAACTGCACTGAACTCGAACCGCACTGAACTCGAACCGCACTGAACTCGACCTGCACCGAAACCGCCTGCGGGGGAGCGTCCCCGTCCACGCGCACTGAACCCGCACGCAACGCGCACAGGAAGAACGCATCGCCCGGCTACGGTCGGCGCATGGCGATCGACAGGCGGCGGCTCGGGCTGATCGGGACCGTCGCCGGCACCGCGCCGTGGGTCGTCATGATCCTCTGGCCGACCTCGGCCCCGCGGCGGATCAACCTCGACCCCGTCCGCGGGCTCGCCGGGGTGCTGACCAGCGGCCCGCGCGACGCGATCATCCAGATGGGCGGCAACCTGGCCGTGTTCGCCGCGTTCGGGGTGTTCGGCCCGATGCGGTGGCGGCTGGGTGTCTGGGCGGTGACCGGCCTCGCCGCGCTGGGCTCGGCCGTGCTCGAGACCCTGCAGTACGTCCTCGACCTCGGCCGCGTGACCGCCCTCGACGACGTCCTGGTCAACGCCGCCGGCGCCGGCATTGCGGCGCTGCTGGCCCGCCGCTGGCGCCGCCCCCTCAGGCGGCCGGCTCCGGTACCGGCACCGCGGACGGAGCCCGGGACGCCCAGCCCGTCGCGATGAGGGCCAGCGCGGCCGCGTAGGTCGCCATGACGACCACGTCCCGGCCGGGCAGGTCGAGCCCGGCTGCGCCCGCGCCGATGAGCAGGTCGGAGACGAGGAACACCGCGCCGCCGAGCCCGATCCGCGCCGACACGCCCGTCGCCGCGCACGCCATCGCGGCCAGCGCCAGGCTGTACCCGAGGATCGGCGCCCGCAGCGCGCCCAGGTCGGGCCACAGCACCGCGTTCAGCCCCGCCCACAGCACGGCGTAGGCGAGAACGGCGACGGCGCGGGGACGCCCCTGGCGCAGGAATGTGGCGAGCAGGCTCACCTGGGTACCGAGGAAGCAGGCCATGCCGACGAGGAACGCGAGCCGGCCGGGGAACAACAGGATGATGTCGCCCGCCGTCGCGAACCCCAGGGCGATCGCGGTGCCGTCCCGGTGACCGCGGCTCATGAGGTACCAGATGAGCAGCGGCGCCAGGAGGGGCTTGGCGATCCACTGCAGCACGCTCACGTCCGCCGCGACGGCGACCAGCTCGACGGCCGCGGCAACACCGAATGCCGCGAGCGCAAATCCCGGGCGCCTCATGCTGCGGGCTGCCAGCCCGGACGGCCGAACACGAAGCGCAGGCGGTCGCGCAGGCGGGTCGCGGCGCGCACGTCGTGCCAGATCGCCGTGTACTCGTGCGTGGCGACCCGCAACGGGTTGTAGGTGCCGATGTTCTTCGTCAGGCCGTACTGCACCGGGGCACGCTCCGGCTCGAACGAGCCGAAGATCCGGTCCCAGATGATGAGGATGCCGCCGTAGTTGCGATCCAGGTACTCCTGGTTCGCGCCGTGGTGCACGCGGTGGTGCGACGGGGTGTTGAAGAACCACTCGATCGGCGCCCACAGCCGCCCGACCCGCTCGCTGTGCAGGAAGAACTGGTACGCCAGGCTGATCGACTGCTGCAGGAACACCATCCACGGCGGGATGCCCAGCAGCGGCAGGAACAGCCAGAACGGCGTCGAGGTCATCGGCGTCCAGCTCTGGCGCAGGGCCGTGGACAGGTTGAAGAACACGCTCGAGTGGTGCACCACGTGCCCGGCCCAGAACAGGCGCACCTCGTGGTGCAGGCGGTGGAACCAGTAGTACGCCAGGTCGTCGGCGAAGAACAGCACGATCCACGTCCACGGGCTGTGCGGGTCCATGCGCAACGGCGTGAGCCCGTACAGCCCGGCGTAGGCGACGGCGACCACGAGCTTCCAGGGCACGCCGATGATCTGGCTGCCCAGGCCCATGGACAGGCTGGTGGCGGTGTCGCGGACCTCGTAGCCGCGCTCCTCGTCGTCGGGCAGGAAGCGGTACGACACCGCCTCCATCACGATCAGCAGGAGGAACGCCGGCACGGCGTACAGGACGGCGGGGATCATGCGTCGATCTCCCTCTCACGGGGGTGTGTGATGGGTGCGTTCAACAAGGCCCGAGCCTGGGCCTCGGCGGCGGCGGGGTCACCGGCCGCGATGTGCGCGCCGAGGCGGCGGTGCCCGGCGACGTCGAGGAGCTCGGCGGTGCGCCGCGCGGCCGGCACGCGCCCGACGGCGAGCGCGCCGCCGACGAGGCTGTTGAAGGCCAGCAGGTACGCCACGTTGCCGCCGCCGATGATGATCGCCCGCCACAGGGCCACGTTCGCCTCGCCCATGCGGTCCAGGTCCGGCCCGGCGCCGGCGTAGGCCTCGACGGCGGCCAGCACGGCCTCACGCGCCTCCTGAGGGGCACGCTCGGCGCACAGCCGGGCCGCGTCCGCGCCCAGGCACGCCCGCATCTCCAGCACGTCCCGCACGAGGGTGTCGAACGGCAGCACGCGCTGTTGATGGGAGCCGGGTTCGGCCGTCAGCGCCATCGCGAGGTCCAGGCCCGCGTGCAGCCGCCAGTCCAGGACCCGGGTGGCGCCGCCCTGCGCGACCCGGACGAGGCCGAGCTGCTGCAGGCGGCGCAGCGCCTCGCGGACCGCGTGCCGGTTGACCTCGAACACGGCGGCGAGGTCCCGCTCGCTGGGCAGGGCCGAGTCCGGCGCGTACACGCCGGCGAGGATCGCGTCGCGCACCTGGCCGAACACGTGGTCGGACACCGAACTGCGGCTCGCCGGCACGAACTCCATGCCGGGCAGTGTGCCACCCATCAACTGGTTGGACCAGTCCTCGCAAGCAAGAAAAGCGGTGGGCGAAACAAACGGATCAGGTGCCGTCGGTCAAGGAGTCGACGATCTTCTGCGCCGTCGTGGCGTGCTTGGCGTACGCGCTCGCGAACGCGCTGCGCTGCACGGCCTGCGCGGCATTGGTGACGCTCATCTGCTGCCACCCGCTGACCTTGGTCAGCTTGGTGTAGAACTTCGCCGACGCGAACGCCGGGTCCATCAACTGCTCGGGCGTACCCCAGATGCTGACCCGCTGCTGGAAGATCCCGACCGAGTCGTAGTTCGTGCCGGTGCCCTCGTGCGGCAGCTTCATCGAGGCCGGCACCTTCGGGTTGGCGAGGTTGCGCAGGTAGGTCTCCTGCAGCGCCGTCGCGATCGCGACCACCATCGCCCGCTCCGGCAGGTTCATCTGCCGGGCCACCTCGATCACGATGAACGCGTTGTTGGTCTGCGCCTGGTTGAGCCCGGCGACCGGCTTGGGCACCAGCGAGGCGCCCGGCAGCGCGGCCTGCGCGGCGCCGCGCGCGGCGTTGGCCCGCGCGTGCGTCTCGTAGAACTTGGCCGCGTCGAAGCTCGTGTCGTCGGCCACCGCCGCGGGCTCCTCCGGGAAGATCGCCCACGACACACCGACACTGATCAACGAGGCGACGAGGCTGACCGCGGCAAGCAACGCCATTCTGCTGATGTGCAGACGACGTGCGGCAGCGCGCCTGCGCCGGGGGGTGGCGCCACGCACCGCGCAAGCTTACGAACGCGGCGCCCTTCCCGGAAGGCAGGATCCCCCGTTAAATCGGGGCTTTAACAAAAACTAAGGAATGTCACGGACAGTTACGCGGCAACGTCACCCGTCAGTCCGCGACGCTTGAGTAGCGGCTCGATCAACGGATCGCGACCACGGAACGTGCGGTAGACCTCCATGGCGTCGGCGCTACCGCCCTTGGCCAGCAGCCCGTCGCGGAACGCGTCCCCGCTGTCACGGCGCAGCCCGCCCCGCTCGGTCAGCCAGTCGACCGTGTCGGCGTCGAGCACCTCGCTCCAGATGTAGGAGTAGTAGCCGGCGCTGTACGCGGCGCCGCTGAAGATGTGGGCGAAGTACGGGGTGCGGTACCGCGGCGGCACGAACGGCGTCGCGACCCCCGCCCGCGCGAGCGCCTCCGCCTCGAAGGCCATGACGTCCTCGACCGCGGCGGCGTCCTCGACGCTCAGCGTGTGCCAGGCGAGGTCGAGCAGGGTCGCCGCCAGGTACTCCGTCGTCGCGAATCCCTTGTTGAACTGCTCGGCGGCCTGCAGCCGGTCCACGACGTCCTGCGGCAGCCGCTCGCCGGTGACGTGGTGCAGCGCATAGTGCTCGAGGACCTCCGGCCAGAGCATCCACACCTCGTTGACCTGCGAGGGGTACTCGACGAAGTCGCGGGGCACCCGGGTGCCGGCGAACTTCGGGAAGTACACCCGGGAGAACAGCGTGTGCAGGGCGTGCCCGAACTCGTGGAAGAGCGTGCGCACCTCGTCCAGGGTGAGCAGCGTCGGCTCGCCGTCCGGCGCCCGGTTGACGTTGAGGTTGTTGACCGCGACCGGCGCGGTGCCGAACAGCCCCGACTGCGCGACGAGGGCGTTGGCCCACGCGCCGCCCCGCTTGGACTCGCGGGTGAAGAAGTCGCCGACGTAGAGCCCGAGCGGGCCACCGTCGCGGTCGAAGACCTCGAAGACGCGGGCGTCCGGGTGGTACGCGCGCAGCTGCGGCCGCTCCTCGAAGCGCACCCCGTACAGCTCGCCGGCGGCGTAGAACACGCCGTCGCGCAGCACCCGCTCCAGCTCGAAGTAGGGGCGCAGCTCGGCCTCGTCGATCGCGTAGCGCTCGCGGCGGATGCGCTCGGTGTAATACGCCCAGTCCCACGGCTGCAAGGTGAAAGCCCCGGCCTCGGCGTCGATCGCGGCCTGCAGGTCGTCGGCCTCGGCGGCGGCGTTGGCCATCGCGGCGGGGACGAGCTTGGCGAGCATCTCCTCCACGGCCGGCACCGAGCGGGCGGTGTTGTCGGAGATGTTGTAGGCGGCGTGGTGCTCGTAGCCCAGCAGCCGGGCGCGCTCGGCCCGCAGCCGCACGATGCGCAGCGCCAGGCCGGTGGTGTCGTTGGCGTCGCCGCGGGACCCGCGCGTGACCGACGCGGTGTGCAGCCGCTCGCGCAGCGCCCGGTCGCGCAGCGCCGCCAGGGGCGCCTGGCCGGTGGGCAGGACCAGGTTGAGCACGAACTGCCCGTCCAGGCCGCGGTCGCGCGCGGCGACCGCTGCTGCGGCGATCGCGTCGGCGGGCAGCCCGTCGAGCTCGGCCTCGGAGCCGACGGCCACGGCGCTGGCCTTCATCTCGTCGCGCACCAGGTTGCCGTAGTCGGTGGCGAGCGCGGCCAGCTCGGCGTTGATCTCGCGCAGCCGCACGTGCTGCTCCTCGGACAGCTCGGCGCCGGCCCGCACGAACTCGACGTGGTAGCGCTCGAGCAGCCACGCGGACTCAGCGTCCAGCCCGAGGGCGTCGCGGCGCTCGTAGAGGTCGCGGATCCGCCGGTACAGCCCGGGGTCGAGCATGATCGCGTCGGTGTGCGCGGACAGCCGCGGCACCACCTCGGCCTCGATCTCCTGCAGCCGGGGGTTGGTGTCGGCGCTCGTCACCGTGAAGAACGCGGCGGAGACGCGCTGCAGGGTGCGCCCGGAGCGCTCCAGCGCCACGAGCGTGTTGTCGAAGGTCGGCTGCGCCGGGTCGGCGGCGATGGCCTCGACCTCGGCGCGCTGCTCGGCCATGCCACGCTCGAAGGCCGGCAGGTAATGATCTATTTCGATGCGCTCGAACGGCGGCAGCTGGTAGGGCAGGTCACTCGGCGCGTAGAACGGGTTGTCCGTGGTCACCTACCGACTGTATCGGCCCGCACGGCGCCGCCATGTCCCCTGCAATCTTTCGGACGCGGTGGTACTTCCCGAGCCGTCACCGCCTCGCAGCACGTTTGCGCTGCTCAGCCGGTGCAGCCGCGCGGGAGGGTGGCGGCGGCGACCAGGGTGCGCGGGTCGAACGTGGTCGTCCACGCCACCCCGTCGCGCGCGGCGAGCTCGACCCGGGTGTCGTCGACGAACCGCGCCGAGCGCAGTACCCGGTCCGGCGCCGCCTGCTCCTCGTACGACCGGCGGAAGCACGCGAGCACCTGCGCCGACTCGCGGCTGCGCAGGCCCGCACGCGAGCGGATCCGCAGCACGTCACGGACGAAGCCGAAGTCGCTGTACCGCACGTCGACCAGCTCGAACCGCCCGCCCGGCGCGACGGCGAGCACGGTGGTGCTGACGGGCGGCCCTTCGCCGGAACGGCTGAAGACCACCGAGAGTGGTATGCCGCCGACGCAGAGCGCGCCGGCCAGCAGCAGTGCGGCGCCGGCCACGATGCCGCGGGCGACCCAGTCGCGCACCACGAGCCAGACGGCGACGCCGAGGAGCAGCGGCGCGACGAACAGCGCGGCCGTCACCGCCGTCGGGCGGCCGAACCGCTCGAGGCGCACCAGGCGCCAGGGGTTGTACGCGGCCAGGGCCGTGCCCGTCACCGCCACCAGCGCGACCGCGCACAGCACGATCGCCCACGTCCATCTCCGCCGTGCACGCATTTGCTCGACCGCCTCCCCCGATGACGACGCCTAACAATATGGCTATTCCAACGGCCCCGTGTAGGCGGCGCGCAGGCGGAGGCGAGTGGGACGGGCGTACTCCTCCATGGCGTGCGCGAGCCAGCCGGCGGTCCGCGCCAGGCCGAAGATCGCCTCGCCCGCACCGCGGGGCATGCCGGCCAGGTGGGTCAGCAGCCCGAGGGCGAAGTCGACGTTCACGGCCGGCAGCCGGCGCCGCCGCGCCTCCTCGAGCATCGCCTCGGCGACGGCCAGCCGCGGGTGCCCGGGCACGGCCCGCCGCACCCGCTCGAGCAGCGCCTCGCCGCGCGCGTCGCCGGAGCGGTACACCGCGTGCCCGAACCCCGGCACCCGCTCGCCGCGGCGCAGCCGCTCCCCCATCGCGAACGACGCCCGCGACGCCTCGTCGATCTCGGCGAACATCCCCTCGACGCCGAGCGAGGCCCCGCCGTGCAGCGCGCCGGCGGTGACGCCGAGCCCGGCGGTGACCACCGCGTAGGGGTCGGCGCGCACCGAGGCGGCCACCCGCGCGGCGAGCGTCGAGGCGGCCAGCTCGTGGTCGGCGAGCAGCACCATGGCGAAGCGCAGCACGTCGGCGAGCCGCTCGTCGGCCTCGTCCGCCGCGAGCTTGACCCACAGCCGTTCGTGCACGGCCGGTCCGCCTGCCGCCCCGACGCCGGCGCGGCCCGGCGGCAGAGCGTCGACCATCCCGGCGACGAGCCCCTGGCCGACGAGGGCGACCGCGGCGGGGTCCAGGTTGAACCGCACCGGGTCGGCCACCGCCAGCGCGGTCACGATGACCTGGAGGCGTTCCAGCAGCGACACGGCCGATGCCAGGCCCCGCTGCGCCTCCCGCGCCGCCGACACGGCGTCGTCCGCGGCGACCCACGGTTCGGTCTCGGCCTCGGCGCCGGTCCACAGGAACGCGGCGACCCGCTCGAAGCGCCAGGCGTCGGCGAGGGTGATGGCGTCGCGGCCGCGGTAGTAGTGCCGGTCGTCGCCGAGCATCGTGACGGCGGACTCGATGACGAGCTCCGTGCTGCCGGGCGAACGGCGCGGGCGGCCGCGACGCACCATCCGGTCGATCTCGCGCGGGTCGAAGACGCTGCGCCCGTCGTCGGCCTTGCGACGGGTCAGCACGCCGCGGCTGACGTACGAGTAGAGCGTCGCGGGCTTGACTCCCAGCCGTCGCGCGGCCTCGTCGGCCCCGATCCACGCAGCCATGAACCCTCCCGAATCAGCAGCACATTGATGATGCAACGTTGATTTCAGTCAACGTTGACAGCTTCGCGTCCACATCGTCAATCTGGATCCATGTCGACCGCAAGCAAGCCGCGCATCCACTTCCTCGACGTCACGAACCGGGACGGGGTGCAGACGGCCCGGACCGGGCTGTCCAAGTTCGGCAAGACGATGGTGAACTTCTATCTCGGCCGGCTCGGCGTCGCGCAGTCCGAGATCGGCTTCCCGTTCCTGTTCCACGAGGTGCCGTACGTGCGCGCCCAGACCGCCCTGGAGCGCGCCGGCGCCTTCGGGCAGCTGCGCCTGTCGGGCTGGTGCCGCGCCGTGGCCGCCGACGTCGAGCGCTCGGCCGGGCTCGGGCTGCGCCACTACAACCTGTCGATCTCCACGTCGGACCAGATGCTGCAGAACAAGTTCCGGGGCCGGCTCGACCGCGGCGCGCTCATCCGGGAGATGACCGCCGCCGTGCGGGCGGCCAAGGACGCCGGCGCGCAGACCGTCGGTGTCAACGCCGAGGACGGCTCGCGCACCGACGAGGGCTTCCTGGCCGAGTTCGCGCTCGCCGCCCGCGAGGCCGGCGCCGACCGGCTGCGCTACTGCGACACCATCGGCGGCGACACGCCGGGGCGCATCGGCGAGCGGTTCGCCAAGCTCGCCGGCGCCACCGGCATGCCGATCGAGACGCATTGCCACAACGACCTCGGCATGGCCGTCGCCAACTCGCTCGCCGGGGCGTTCGGCGACCTCGCCGCCGGGCAGGACGCCTGGATCAACACGTGCGTCAACGGCATCGGCGAGCGCTCCGGCAACGCCGACCTGGTCTCGTGCATCCTGGCCCTGCAGCACGGCTTCGGGGTGCCGGAGGGCGCGGAGATCGGCGACCCGCTGGACCTGTCGTGGGCGCGGCGCTTCGCCGCCTGGGCGTCGTACGCGTTCGGCCAGCCGCTGCCGAACAACCAGCCGGGCGTCGGGCCCAACGCGTTCGCGCACGAGTCGGGCATCCACGCCGACGGTGCGCTGAAGGACCACCGCAACTACGAGCTGTACGACGAGGAACTGCTCGGCCCGTTCCCCGCGCAGCGGCACGAGCGGGCCGGGCGGATCGTGCTCACCGGCGAGTACGGCGGGCTGGCCGGCTTCCGGCACGTGTACGACGACCTCGGCGTCGAGGTGACCGACGAGGCGCTGACGTTCAAGCTCGTGCAGCTGTGCAACGCCGCGACCGGTCGCCCGCTCACCGACGACGAGCTACGGCTGATCGCCGCCTACCCGAACGAGCTGGCGCTGCTCTACCCGGGCCAGCTGGAGGGCTAGAGCAGCTGGAGCGCTAGAAGAGCATCCCGTGCTCGACGATCCAGCCGAGGCGCAGGGTCTCCTCGTGCGAGAACTCCAGCAGCACGATGTCGTTGAAGCGGCGTGAGACCTGCATCGGCGTGAACCGGTGCACGGCGC
Source organism: Dactylosporangium darangshiense (assembly GCF_039537565.1). NCBI lineage: Bacteria > Bacillati > Actinomycetota > Actinomycetes > Micromonosporales > Micromonosporaceae > Dactylosporangium > Dactylosporangium darangshiense. The sequence continues at coordinate 58,284 of NZ_BAABAT010000010.1, read as the reverse complement.
ACTCCATCCACACCGGGATTCGAGCGGACGGGTTGGCCAGGACGACGTGCTTGCCGCAGCGGTGCGCGTTCCCCATGGCCGGAAAGCTATCCGTGGCGCCGGGCGCCACCCACCCGGCCAGCCGGACGCCCTCGTACACCAATTGGAGTACGGCCCTTTGTCACCGCGGAGACGACGACCGCAACGGCGGCGCTGCCTAGCGTCGATGCCATGACCAGACACCTGAACAGACACCTCCTCATCGGCCTCTTCGCCGGGTTGCTGACCGCGCTGGCCGGCATGTTGCTGACGCAGGCGCCCGACAGCAACGGCGTAACGGTCATCGGGCATGCGACGGTGGTCTCGTGCAATCGCTGACCCGCCGCGCCACGGCCGCCTTCTCGGCCGTCACCGTCGTCGGCGTGCTCAGCGGGGCTGCGCTGGGCGGCGCCGGGCTCGACGAGCCCGGCCCGCTCGCCCTGGCCGTAGGGCTCGCCGCCCTGCTGTGGCTGCAGCGCCGGCTGCCGCTGACCGCGCTCGCCCTGGCGGCGTGCACGATCCTCGCCCTGCGCATCGCGGAGCTGACCGGCACGGGCGCCGGCTGGCTGTGGCCGGCGACGCTGCTCTACGTGCAGGCAATGTTCCTCCGCGGTACCGCGTTCTTCCGCGGTACCGCGGCCGTGGTGACGATCGCCGCCGTGCACGCCGTGGCGGCGTTCAACATCGACTGGACCGTCCTGCAGCACTCCCCCGGCCGCGCGCTGGCCGCCGTCGGCACCGACGCGCTGTGGCTCACCGCGGCGATCGCGGTCGCGGTGTCGTACCGCAACTGGCGCCGCTGGCAGGCCGAGTCCCTGCAGCGGCTGCGCACGGAGCTGGAGGAGCAGCGCACCGCCGAACGCCTGCGGCTGGCCCGCGAGGTCCACGACGCCGTCGCGCACACCCTCGCCGTCGTCGGCGTGCACGTCAACGTCGCCGCGGATGCGCTCGACGACGACCCGGAGGAGGCCCGCGCGGCCCTGCGCCTGGCTCAGGACATCCGCCGCCGCGCGATGGCCGACCTGTCCGCCCTCGTCGGCGTCCTGCGCTCCCCGTCCGCACCCGGGACGGCACCGACGACACCGCCGACGGCACCGCCGGCCCTCGACGACCTCGTCGAAGGCGTCCGGGGCGCGGGTCTCGAGGCCACGCTGCGGGTCACCGGCGACGAGGAGGCGGTACCGCTGCCGGTCCGGCTGGTCGCCGCCGCCGTGGTGCGCGAGGCGCTCACCAACGTGGTCAAGCACGCGCGCGCCGCGCACGTGACCGTCGACGTCCACTATGGACCCTCCACCGAGGTCACCGTGACCGACGACGGAGCCGGGCCGAAGGAGCACAGCTCGGGCCACGGGCTGCGGGGCCTGGCCGAGCGGGTGGCCGCGCTCGGCGGCGTCCTCGATGCGCGGGCGGCGGACGGGCGCGGTTTCGTCGTACGCGCGAGAATGCCGCAATGACCGTGCGCGTCCTGCTCGCCGACGACCAGGCCCTGGTCCGGGCCGGCTTCGGCAGCCTGCTGCGGCGCGGCCGGGACATCGCGGTCGTCGCCGAGGCGGCCACCGGCGACGAGGCCGTCCGCGAGACCCGCCGGCACCGCCCCGACGTGGTGCTCATGGACATCCGCATGCCCGGCCTGGACGGCATCGCCGCGACCGCGCGCATCTGCGGCGACGCCGCCCTCGCCGGCACCCGGGTGATCGTGCTGACCACGTTCGAGACCGACGAGCACGTCTTCGCCGCCCTGCGCGCCGGCGCCAGCGGCTTCCTGACCAAGGAGGTCGAGCCGGACGAGCTGCGCCGGGCGGTGCGGGTCGTCGCGGCCGGCGACGCGCTGCTGTCGCCGAGCGTGACCGCGCGGGTCGTCAACGAGCTGGCCCGGCGCCCGGTGACCGGCGGCGCGGCAACGCAGCAGCTGGCCGGGCTGACACCGCGGGAGGTCGAGGTGGTGCGCCTCATCGCCGGCGGGCTGTCCAACGAGGAGATCGCGCGGGCGCTGTACATCAGCCCGCTGACCGCCAAGACCCACGTCACCCGCGCGATCGCCAAGACCGGCGTGCGCGACCGGGTGCAGCTGGTCATTCTGGCGTACGAATCGGGGCTGGTTCGACCTGGGTAAATGCGTTGATCGCGCGGGTGGCATAGGCGCCGATCGCCGTCCGGAGTTCGCTTCCGGTACATCTCCCCGATAGGCGGTCGAAACCCACCGCATCGAGCAACACCGGTACCCATTCCGTGATTTCCCTGCAACGCACAGTTCACCGCAGAAATGCCGTTTCAACCTGACAGAACGACCACGGCGGGTCATGATTTGCCCGTGACGAGCCACCTGCGCGTGATGTCGATCTATGAGGGCTTTTTCTCGGGCGGCGCCCGGGCCCTGCACACCACGGTCGTGGCCGGCCTGCACACCGGGGGCGGTCATCACCATTCGGTGCTGAGCATCTACGGCGCCATGCGCCGCGAGACGATCCTGCAGCGCATGGAGGACGACGCCAGCTACCGGTCACTCAGCGCGATCGGCGTCGAGGTGCGCTCGCTCGGCCGGCGCATCGGCGGCGACACCGCGGCCCGCAAGACGTTCAGCCCGTCCGAGGTCGCCACGGCGTTCGCGCACGCCGAGCGCGCCGACATCGTCCTGTCGCTCAAGGAGCAGCCGCTGCGCCTGGTGAACCTGCCCGGGTTCCCGCGCAAGCCGGTCGTCGTGTGCCTGCACCGCTCCGACCCGCAGAACCAGGGCAGCGCCCTGCACGACTTCCGTACCGCGGTCGCCGACGGCCGGGTCGCCGCGGCGATCTGCTGCGCCGAGTCGACCCGGGACGCCTACGCGGCCGCCGGCATCCCGTCCGGCCTGCTCAAGGTCGTCCCCAACGGCGTGGACCTGTCCCGCTTCCAGCCGGTGGCGGCCCGCCGCCGGGCGGCGCTGCGCCGCGCGCTGGGCGTGCCGGCCCGCGCCGAGGTGGTCACCCTCGCCGCCCGCTACGACCCGATGAAGAACGTGCCGCTGTTCCTCGCCTCCGCCCGCCGCTACCTGGAGCGCAACCCGCACGGCCACGTGCTGATGTGCGGCGCCGGAATGACCACCGCCAACCAGGAGCTGTGCGGGCTGCTCAACGACCTGTTCGACGACGAGCCGCGCCACCTCGCCCGCCTGCACCTGCTGGGCATCCGCCGCGACATGGAGGCGGTCTACGCCGCCACCGACGTCGTGGCGCTCACCTCGGCCAGCGGCGAGGCCGCACCGCTGTGCCTGATCGAGGGCGCGATGTGCGGCGCGGTGCCGGTGTCGACGGACGTCGGCGACACCCCGGTCATCGTCGCGGGCCACGGCCTGATCACCGCCCCCGACCCGAAGGCGATCAGCGCCGCCTGGTCGGAGGCGGTCGCCCGCCGAGACGAGTTCGCGCCGCGCTTGCTGGCCAGCCGCGAGCGCTTCAGCCACACCCGGATGATCGCCTCGTACGCGAGGATCATCGAGTCCGCACACCGCGGCGCCGGCCTGCGCGTCGGACTTCGCTAGCGCCGCAGGCGGTGCAGGCTCAGGCCGCCCAGCCGCCGTCGGCGTTGATGCTCGCCCCCGTCACGTACGCCGCCTGCGGCCCGGCCAGGAACGCGACCACCGAGGCGACCTCGTCCGCACCCGCGTAGCGCCCGAGCGCCGTCATGGCCGCGATCCCCGCCGCCTCCGGCCGGTCCGCCGGGTTGGCGTCGGTGTCCGTCGGGCCCGGGTGGACCAGGTTGACGGTGATGCCCCGCGGCCCGAGCTCGCGCGCCAACCCGCGGGTCAGCCCGGTCAGCGCCGTCTTCGTCAGCGCATACAGCGCCATTCCCCCGAACGGCACCCGCTCGGCGACATTGCTGCCGATGCTGATGATCCGCCCGCCCTCGCCGAGGTGCGCCGCCGCGGCCCGCGCCGCCGCGTAGGGCCCGCGCACGTTGACCGCGACCGTGCGGTCGAACGCGTCCATGCCGAGCTCGGAGAGCGCTCCCACAGGGAAGATGCCGGCGTTGTTGACCAGGATGTCGAGCCGCCCGAGCAGTTCCACGGTCTCCTCGACGGCCGCCGCGAGGGCCCGCGGGTCGGCCGCGTCGGCCTCCAGGGCCAGCGCCCGCCGGCCCCGCTCCTTGATGTCGCAGGCGACCTCCGCCGCCCGGTCCTTGCTGTTCACATAGGTGATGGCCACATCCGCGCCGCGGTCCGCGAGCGCCCGGGCGATGGCCGCGCCGATGCCCCGGCTCCCGCCGGTGACGAGGGCGACCCTGCCATGCAGTTCGTTCATGACCACCAGCCTGGCGCAGGCACCCGGCCCCGGTCTGGCGGCGATCGGACCTCTCATTCGAGCGGAGAGCGCTCTCCACTGCCGCCTTAAATTCCGCTGTTCTCGGTCCGATTAGTCCGGTTACATGGCATCCGGCACGCGGTACGTATTGACGGACCGGGCGACCGGGCGCATCCTTTGGAGAGCGCTCTCCGAGCGCGTTCCCGCCGGACCGCCACCGGCGAACGGCACCCGCACACACCCCTGGGAGCTGCATTGAGTAAGAGACGGCTCAGAAGAATCGTGATCCCGGTCGGGGTCACCACCGCGGTCGTCGCGTCGATGCTCGTCGGCGCGATCCAGCTCACGTCCGCCAACGCCGCCACCGCCCCGCTGCTGTCGCAGGGCCGCCCGGCCCTCGCGTCCTCGACGGAGCTCGGCGAGTCCCCGGCCGCCGCCGCCTTCGACGGCAACGACGCCACCCGCTGGAGCAGCCAGTGGAGCGACCCGCAGTGGCTGCGGGTCGACCTGGGATCCACCGCCACGATCTCCCAGGTCGTGCTGCAGTGGGAGGCCGCATACGCCAAGGCCTTCCAGATCCAGACCTCGCCCGACGGCAACGCCTGGACCGACATCTACAGCACCACCACCTCCACCGGCGGCACGCAGACGCTCAACGTCAACGGCAGCGGCCGCTACGTGCGCATGTACGGCACGCAGCGCGGCACCGGCTACGGCTACTCGCTGTACGAGTTCAAGGTGTACGGCACCGTCAACGGCACCCCGCCGGCGACGGACGGCCCCGGCTGGGTGCCGGCCAACCCGCCGGTCACCGGCGTGACCCCGTCGACGGCGACCCCGCCGCCGACCAACCCGCCGACGACCCACCACGAGTTCCAGGCGAACTGCTCGGTGAGCCGCAGCAACCTGCCCGACGACCCGATCGTCTTCTTCGGCCTGCCGGGCGCGTCGCACTCGCACACGTTCATGGGCAACACCACCACCAACGCCAACACCACGCTCTCCTCGCTGCAGGCCGGCGGCACCGCGTGCATCACGCCGGGTGACAAGAGCGCGTACTGGATGCCCACGCTGCTCAACGGCGACCAGGCCGTGCAGCCGGTCGGCCGCCAGGTCATCTACTACAAGAGCGGCGTGATCGACTACCGCAGCGTCCGCCCGTTCCCGGCCGGCCTGCGCTTCGTCGTCGGCAGCCCGTCCTCGACGCTGTCCGAGTTCCAGAACCACCCGGGCCACGTCGAGGGCTTCGAGTGCGGCGACATCACCAAGCAGTGGGACATCCCGGCCAATTGCGTCGCCGGCAGCCAGCTCAACGTCCGCTTCCAGGCCCCCAGCTGCTGGGACGGCACGCACCTGGACTCGCCCGACCACAAGGCGCACATGGCCTACCCGGTCGTCGGCGTCTGCCCGCCGGACCACCCGGTGGCCGTGCCGATGATCGAGTTCAAGATGGCCTGGCCGGTCAGCGGCAACATGGCCAACGTGCACTTCTCCAGCGGCCGCGGCTACTCGTTCCACTACGACTTCTACAACGCGTGGGACGCACCGACCCTGAAGGCGCTGTCCGACCACTGCATCAACGGTGGCCTGCAGTGCGACCCGCGCGGCTTCGACCAGTACAAGCCGGACCGCGGCGCGGCACTCAACGAGAACTACGTCCTTCCGTAACCGACCCGATGAACAGGCCCGCCCGGCACCCGGGCGGGCCTTTCGCTTACTGGCTGCAGTCCAGGACGGCCAGCGCCGCCGTGATCATCTCCTCGTGGTCCTCGAGCGTCGGCAGCGTCTCCCGGGCGAAGCGCACCAGGTCGGCGTTGTCGCCGTGCGCGGCCTCGTTCGCGAACAGGCCGACCGCGCCGACGTGGTCGAGGTACTCCGCCGGCACGTACGAGCAGTCGAACGCCCGCCCGTCCAGCCGCGACCAGTTCATGATGATGTTCTGCTGCGCCGCGTTCGGCCGGTCCGGCACGCTCACGCCGAGCGGCTTGACGAGCGCGGCGAGCCGGGCGCCGGCCTTGGTGTGGTCGCTGACCATCCGGCCCCCGAACTCCCGCACGTCGGGCGACTCGGCCCGCGTCCGCGCCAGCTCGCCGCCGGCGACCTCGAAGCTGCCCCCGTATCCGGCTGCGGCCACGAACGCGGCGTCCCGCGCCGAGAGCTGCGCCGGCGCCGCCGCGGCGGGCACGCCCCCGACGGCCATGGAGCTCAACGCCACCACCGCGAGCATCGGCAATCGCATGACAACCCCTCCTCCGCAGGGTCTGATTGCCGCGGAGGCCGCCGGGAAACCCGCGCGCCGGTGACGGAAATCAGCCGCCCGCGCGCCGCAACGCCCCCACGACGGCGGTCAGCTCCGCGACGAGCCCCGCCACCGTGGTCCCGTCGTTGCCGCCGATGTTCACCGCGCGCAGCTCGGCCGGCTTCGGCAGCTTCTCCACGATCGCCGGCAGCCGGTCGATGAGCTTCGCCTGCAGCGCCTCGGCCGTCTGCTCGTTGTCGAGCCCGGCACGCACCCGCGCCCGCTCCAGCTCCAGCAGCGCCTGCTCGTGCGCGCCCCGCGCCCGCGCGGCCGCGAGCGCCAGCTCCGCCTCGGCGGTGAGCCGGGTCAGCTCCGTCTCCCGCTCGATGCGCAGCCGCCCGATCTCGGCCTCCTCCGCCGCCAGCTCCCGCTCCAGCGCCAGCGCGTGGCGGTTCGTCGCGTCCTGCAGGTCCGCGAGCGCCCGGGCGTCGGCCTGCTCCCGCTGCGAGCGCCGCAGCGCCTCCGCGGCCTCCCGGTCGAACTCCAGCGCCGCGTTGCGCGCCCGCAGGTCGGCCAGCTCCCGCTCGCTCTCGATGCGCTGTGTCTCGCGCTGCCGTCCCGCGGTGAGCTCCCGCTCGGCCACCGCCTCCTCGGCCGCCAGCTCCGCCAGGCGCGCGATGCGCCCCTGCTCCGAGCGGTAGGGCTTCTGCAGGTTCTCCCACAGCCGCGAGGAGCTGACGACGGCCTCCTTGATCTGCACCGTCACGATCCGCAGTCCCAGCCCTTGGTCGGCGTTGCCGGCCCCCTCGGCGACGCCCCGCAGCCGCGCCGTGAGCTCCTCGATGATCGGCTGCTTGTCGCTGAGCACGTCGGCGACCCCCAGCGTGGACACCTTGTCCTTGATGGCCGCCTCCGCCTGCTCCTTGAGCTGCAGGTTCACCAGCCGCATCGGATCCTCCGCGTCGCCGAAGTCCAGCCGCCGGTACGCCGTGGCGAAGTCCTGGATGATCCACTGCACGTAGGCCTGCACCAGCACCCCTTGCAGCTCCCGGCAGATGCAGTACGCGTTGATGAGGATCGTCTGCATCGCGCCTGGCACGACCAGGTAGGAGTCGGTCGCCGGGTTGTACCGGAACGAGACACCGAGCCCGACGTGCAGCGGCTCCGCCCGCCCCCGCCGCGTGTGCACGACGAACGCGTTCGGCGGCACCAGCACCGTCTTCCACCGCCCGAACCCGGTCACCCGCACCTCGACCGCGTTCGGCGTCGGCTGCCCGCTTCCCCCGCCGCCGCGCGCCCGCCCCGCCCCGCCGCCACCGGACGACTGCGGCGGGGGCGGCGCCGAAGCCGGCGGCGCAGCGCTGCGCTTCGATCGCAGGTCGGCCTCGAGCCGCTCCTGCTGCCTGACCACCTGATCGAGGTACGTGTTGGTATTCGACATCCGCCGGCCTCCTCAGTGTCCGCAGTGGACGGTGCGGCCCCAGTCTGCCAACCCGTTACAAACCCATTCCATGGCTCGGGTCCGTGCAACTGACGACCGTAGTTCCCACCAGACACCGCTGCGGGCCTGGCGGCCCTCCGCTGCCAGGTCCGCGGTGCCAAGGACGAACCCGCGCCTGTCAGCCTCCGGGACCGCTCGACGCCGTCGGGCAGCCAGGGCCGGGCGTGCACTTCGGGGTCGTGGCCGACGCGCTCGGCTGGGTCGCACCGACCCACAGCGTGACCGTCCCGTTCTTGGCCACCTGCTTGTTCGCCTTCGGATCCTGTGCCAGGACGTGCCCGACCTGGTCCGGGTCGTCGGTGGTGCGCTGCTGCGTGCGGATCGTCCCGTCGAACCCGTGGTCGCGCAGCTGCTGCTTGGCATAGTCGATGTAGAGCCCCGTGAGGTCCGGCATCGTGATCGTGTCGACGCGCTGCGTCGTGTTCTGCGCCCGCGTGGTCGTCTCGTCCGCGCCGGTGGTCGCGTCGTCGGTCGCCGCCGCCTGCCCGCCCTGGCTCTGCCCCGGCCCGGTGGTGGCGTCCGGCGTCGGCGTCTGGCTCGTCGCCGCCGGCTTGTCGTCGAGCTGCACGAGATAGATCGTCGTCCCCGCCCCCGCGAGCGCGATGAGCGCGACGACGACGAGCAGCGCGTTGAGCAGGTTCCCCCGCTCCGGCCGCTTGCCCCGCCCGCCCGGCTCCGGCGGCGGCGGGTTGTAGGGCCGCACCGGCGCAGCGGCCCGCCCGCCCCCGTCGTCGTACACCGGAATCACCCGGCTCTGCGGCCCCGGCGAAACGGGCACCGCCGCGGCATAGGGCACTGCCATCGGTGGCGGCACATACCGGTTCGGCGCCGGCGCCGGCGGCTGCTGCACCCACGGCCCCTGCGGCGTGACCGTCGGGAACTGTCCCGTCTGGTACAACGTCCCCCGCGCCCGCTCCCCCGGCGGCGCCCCCGAAACGGGCGCACCGGGCACCCCGGAAACCGGCGCACCAGGCACCCCCGAAACCGGCGCCGTCGGCACTGCGGACACAGGCGCCCCGGGCACCCCCGAGACAGGCGCCGTAGGCACCCCGTACACAGGCGCCCCGGGCACCCCCGAAACTGGCGCCGTAGGCACACCCGACACGGGCGCACCGGGCTGCCCGGACACCGGGGCGACCGGCGGCGCCGAAACAGGCCCCGGCGCCTGTCCGCCAACCGGCCACAGCGGACCGGCGTTACCCACGGGCTGAGTCCCGGGCGGCATCGGCGCGGCACCGGACGCCGCGATGACGTCCGGCGAAGGCGCAACCGGCGCAACCGGCGCGATCGGCGAAATCGGCGCATTCGGCGAGAGCGATGAAATCGGCGGCGAGATCGGTGAGACCGGCGGGGTCGGTGAGATCGGTGAGATCGGCGGCGCGACCGGTGAGACCGGCGGGGTCGGTGAGATCGGTGAGATCGGCGGCGCGACCGGGGCCGACGGGCTCTGGGCGCCGGCCATCGACGCGTACGGCGCCGCCGCCGCGGCCGCCGCCGGCCACAGCGGCCCCTCGCCCGGCCCGGCCGAGCCGTCCGCGGGCGCGGCCGACAGCGACAGCAGGCACCCTTCGGCCACCACGATCTCGGGCTGCTCGGTGATCGTCGGCGCGATGCCGAGCGACCGGTGCAGCATCGTCGCCACCAGCGGGATGCGGCTGCCGCCGCCCACGAGCAGCACGCCGGCGACGTCGTCGGGCGCGACGCCCGCCTGGCGGATCAGCGCGGCGGTGGTGAACACGGTGCGCTCGAGCAGCGGCTTCGCCGCCGCCTCGAACTCGTCGCGGGTCAGCTGGGCGTCGACGTTGAGCGGCGGCGGCATCTGCAGTACCACCGCCGGGGCGCGCGACAGCATCTCCTTGGCCACCCGCGCGTCGTGCCAGAGCATCCGGCGGTGCCGCAGCGACTCTGCGTCCTGGGCGTCGGCGAGCCGGTTCCACAGCTCGGGGTCGGCGGGCGAGTACCGCTCGCCGAGCCACCGCACGATCGTCGCGTCGATGTCGAGGCCGCCGACGTCGGTGAGGCCGTCGACCGCGACCGCCTCGAAGCCCGCCGGGCGGCGCACGACCACGCTGGCGTCGAACGTGCCGGCGCCGAGGTCGTAGACGACGAGCGCCTTGCCGTTGGGGACCTGCTGGCCGAGGACCGCGGTGAACGCGTGCGCGGCGGCGACCGGCTCCGGCACGAGCAGTGCCGAGCCGAGCCCGGCGCGGCGGGCGGCCTCGGCGAGAACCGCGCGCCGGGCGGTGCCCCATCCGGCCGGGTGTGCCAGGGCAACGGCGAAGTCGTCGGAGCCGGCGACGCGGCGCGCCTCGGCGAACACGAACTTCAGCACCGCCGCGATGAGGTCGGTGACCGCCACCTCGCGGGCGCCGAGCAGGATGGCCTGCTCGTCGATGTGCTGCTTCGGGTTGGGCTCCAGGCCCGCGGGGTCGAACCGGGCGTGGTGCAGCGCATCGCCGCCCACGACGAGGTCGCCGAACGCGGCGGCCGGGGACTGCGGCGCGGCGCCGGGCGCCGGTGCCGCGGGCGAGCCCGGGCCCGGCTTGGACGGTGCGAAGACGGCGGACGGGAGCAACGGGTTGGCGTCGAACAGCAGCGGCCTGACCCGCCCGTCGGGCCAGCGCATCAGCGCCACCGTGTTCGAGGTACCGAAGTCGATCCCGAGCCCGAAGGCCGGTGACTTGCCCCCAGGTGACATGGCCTCAATCGTAGTGCCGCGCGGCGGCCGCCTACGATCGCGTTTCGGACGGTGACGGTCGCAACCCGGACAGTTCCCGGTAGGCCGCGAGGACCACGACCGTGCGCCCCTCGACCTCCGCGATCGGGTCCGGCCCTGGATCTGGCAGCGCCGGCGGCCCGGCGGCGAGCAGCGCGCGCACCCTCTCGTCGCGCTCGTGCCCGTCCAGGGAGGCGGCGAGGCGGCCCAGCGCCGCGAGCCGCGCGGCGAGCTGGGCGTCGAGGTCGCGGGCCCGGTCGGCCGCCGCCTCGGAGCGCTCGTCGGCCTCGTCGCGCAGGTCGCCCGCGGGCAGGCCGTCGCGGGCCGCGCGCAGCTCGGCGGCGTAGGCCTCCATGCGCACCCGCGCGGCGACGAGCTTGGCCAGGTGGTAGCCGGTGCGGGCCAGCGTCGGGCGGATGTCGGCCGGCTCGGCGAGGCCGCCGAGCGCGGGCCAGCCGCGGCGGATCTCGCGCAGCAGGTCCGCTCCGCGCGCCCAGTCGCGGGCCGCGTCGCCCTCGAGCCGGATGCCGGCGCCGACGCGGTACCGCACGAGCCCACCCACCCCGAACACCAGCGCGCCGGCGGCGAGGAACGCGGCGACCGGCGCGAGCGGCCACAGCGCCAGGCCGCACAGCGGGAGCAGCCACAGCCACCAGCGCGCCCGGGCGACCCGCCGCGGGTCGCGGACCACGCATGCGGTCCGCCGCCGCTCGTGCCTGCCCATCGGCACATCATGCCGTACGCCGCGCCCGGCCACCCATCGACGGCTCACAGTGCCGGCAAGTCACACCGCCGGGTGAGTCCACCGTCCCACCCGGCCGCCCCACAACGTTCACCACAGCGGCGGCAGGGCGGACAGCTCGCGGCACACACCGAGCGCCCCCGCCGTCCGCCCACAACGTTCACGGCGGCAGCAGGTTGGACAGCTCGCGGCACACACCGAACACCGCCACCGCCCGCCCGGTCAGCCCACAACGTTCACGGCGGCGGCGGGAGGGCGGACAACTCGCGGCACACGCCGAGCACCGCCACCGCCCGCCCGGTCAGCCCACAACGCTCACGGCGGCGGCGGGAGGGCGGACAGCTCGCGGTACGCACCGAGCACCGCCGTCGTCCGCTCGGCCAGCTCGCCGACCGCGTCGGCGTCCGGCTCGGGCCCGGCGGCGGCGCGCTGGGCCCGGCGCAGGGCGCCGCGGGCCCGCTCGGCGCGCTCGGCGGCGTGCGCGTGCTCGCCGCTGAGCTCGGCCAGGCGGCGCAGGGCGCCGATCCGCTCGGCGATGCGCTCGGAGAGCTCGGCCCGCCGGGTGGCGAACTCGGCGCCGCGCTCGTGCACCTCGGCCCGCAGCGGCGCGTCGGCCGCCAGCCCGTCGATGGCCGCGCGCAGCTCGTGCAGGGACCGGTCCAGCTCCGCCCGGCGGTACAACAGCACCGCCAGCCGGTAGCGCGCCCGGTCCAGCGCGGGCCCGATGTCGGCCGGTTCGGCCATCGCGCCCAGGGCCGGCCAGGCCGCGCGGATGCGCCGGTCGGCCTGCTCGGCCTCGCGCCAGGCGGGCAGCGCGGCGTCGGGCACGATCGCGATGCCGCAGCGCGGCGCGAGCACCATCGGCGCCAGCGAGCGCGCGCCCGTGCCGAGCCCGAACAGCAGCAGGGTGAGCGCCACCGCGGACAGGGGCGCCGCGGGCCACAGCACGAGGCCGGACAGCGCGAACGCCAGGCACCAGCGGCTCAGCAGCACCCGCGTGGCCCGCGCGTCGGGATCGAGGACCAAGGCGCCGACGGCCGTCGCCGCCCCGTCCGCGCGCGACCTGGAGTTGTGCTTGCCCACGGCACAGATGATGCCGCACGCCATGGCATCCACGGCACCTCCGAACACCGCACCCCCGAACCCTGCACCTCCGAACACGGCACCGCCATCTTCACGGTCCGTCAGCGGTTGACTTTTAGTTAACTTTATTTATCGTTGTGGCTCAATAGACCCTGTCGTGTTCTCTCTCGGGAGGCAGTGACCATGAAGTCCCGACTCCGGCTCGTCCTGGCCGCCGTGGCGGTCCTGGCGACCGCCGGCGGTATCGCGGCCATCACCACGCCGGCGCAGGCCGCCGGCTCGCTCACCGCCACGCTCAGCTACGACTCCGACTGGGGCACCGGCTACCAGGCGAAGTACACGATCACGAACGGGTCGGCCGCCACCGTCTCGTCGTGGAAGGTCGAGTTCGACCTGCCGTCGGGCTCGACGCTCGGCAGCTACTGGGACGCCCTCATGAGCCAGAGCGGCACCCACGTCACCGCGAACAACCGCACCTACAACGGCACCCTCGCCCCCGGCGCCGCCACCACCTTCGGGTTCCTGGTGTCCGGCTCGGGCAAGCCCGCCAACTGCAAGCTCAACGGCGGCTCCTGCGCCGGCGTGGCCGACACGCAGGCCCCGACCGCACCGGCCAGCCTGCGGGTCACCGCCACGACCTCGTCGAGCGTGAGCCTCGCCTGGAACGCGTCCACCGACAACGTCGGGGTCACCGGCTACGACATCTACCAGGGCTCGTCGGTCGCGGCGTCGGTGACCGGCACCAGCGGTACCGTGTCCGGCCTCTCCGCCTCGACCGCCTACACCTTCACGGTGAAGGCCCGCGACGCGGCCGGCAACGCCTCGGGCGCGAGCAACCAGGTCAGCGCGACCACCCAGGCGGGTGGCGGCGGTGGCGGTGGCGGCGGTGGCACGACCCTCGCGGTCGCGCCGTACGTCGACATGGGCGCCTGGCCGACCCCGACCCTGACCGACATGGCCACGGCCGGCAACCTCAAGAACTTCACGCTCGCCTTCGTCAACAGCGCCGGCTGCAAGGCGTCGTGGTTCAACGCCTACGACCCGCGCGCCGCGTGGGCCAAGGACCAGATCGACGCCATCCGCGCCCGCGGCGGCGACGTGAAGATCTCCTTCGGCGGCGCGAGCGGCATCGAGCTGGCGCAGGCCTGCTCGACCGCGGCCGCCACCGCGGCCGAGTACCAGGCCGTCGTCGACGCCTACGCGCTGAAGTACATCGACCTGGACATCGAGGGCGCCGCGGTCGCCGACCCGACCACGATCGCCCGCCGCTCGCAGGCCCTGGCCCTGCTGCAGGCCGCCCGGCCGAACGTGAAGATCTCGCTCACCCTGCCGGTGCTGCCCGAGGGCCTCACCAGCGACGGTGTGAACGTGGTCCGCTCGGCCCGCGACGCCGGCGTCAACCTCGACCTGGTCAACATCATGGCGATGGACTACCAGCGCTCCACCGGCGACTACGGCAACTTCGCCGTGCAGGCCGCCCAGTCGACGTTCACTCAGCTCAAGGGCCTGTACCCGAGCAAGACCGACGCGCAGGTCTGGCGCATGCTCGGCGTCACCCCGATGCTGGGCAAGAACGACGACGGCGGCACGTACGACCAGAACGACGCCCGCCAGATGGTCTCCTTCGCGCAGACCAACCACCTGGGCATGCTCGCGTTCTGGGAGGAGACCCGCGACCGCAACGCCTGCAACGGCGCGCTGTACATGTGCACCAACGTCCCGCAGTCCCCGTACGAGTTCTCGAAGATCTTCGCGGGTTACACCGGCTGATCTGTACGCGACGAAGCTGGTCTGTACGGCAACGAAACGGCGCCCGGCCGACCGGCCGGGCGCCGCTTTCATGTGCGAATCAGCTGGCCGGGTAGCTCGTCACGTAGCTCGGCACGCCGATCGCGTCGTTGTTCACCGGCGCGCCGGTGTCGTTGACGACGTGGTCGATCGTGCCCGCGCTGAGGTTGACGGTCAGGATGTCGTGCAGCTGCACGCCCGGCTTGTTGGGAACCTCGAAGCCGCGCGCCGCGTGGATGGTCGGGTCGACGTTGGTGAAGATGTAGCTGCCGCCACCCCACAGCTCGTGGGTCTTCACCCGGTCGTTGACCTTGTACGCGGCCCAGCCCAGCGTGCCGTCGTGCTGCCACGCCGCCTGGTTCGGCGCGTCGTAGGGCAGCTCGTTCTGGAAGAAGATCGTCTTGCCCCGCTCGCCGTTCCAGATGACGTTGTACTGCTGGTAGTGCTCGACGAACAGGCCCGTCGCGAGGACGTCGTCGCCGTTGACGATGACGCCGTTGCGGCCGGTGTTGATGTCCCAGCCGACCGAGCCCGCCACGCCGTGGTCGGCGCGCCACGCCCAGATGTCGTCCAGGATGACGTGGTCGGCGTTCACCTCGAGGCTCACGTCGGCCTTGCCGACGTGCGGGCCGCCGACGCGGAAGAACACGTCGTGCAGCACGGTCGGGTTGTCGGCGTCGCCCAGGTTGAGCGCGCCGCCGAGCTTGGTGCCGACCTGCATCAGCGCCGGCGAGTTGACAGTACCGGCGTCGATCATGATGCCGGAGACGTCGATGCCCTTGCTGTCGGCGATCCACATCGGGACCGAACCGCCCACGGCCGTCAGCGTCGCGATGCCCATGCCGAGCACGACGGTGTCGGGGCGCCAGACCAGGATCGAGCGGTCGACGTTGTACACCCCGGGCGTGAAGATCAGGTTCTTGCCCAGGGCGAGCGCGATGTTGATGGCGGTGATCGAGTCGGACGGCTTGGCCAGGTAGAAGTCCGAGATCGGCACCGAGCGGCCCTGGGTCGGGCCGTTCTGCCAGGTCGCGCCCGACGAGTTCTTGCGGAGCGTTGGTACGAAGACCTTCCACTTGCCCTGCGCGTCCACGTACAGGAACGGCCGCTCCTTGCTCACCGGGGTCGCGGCAAGGGTGGTGTACGGCGGGTTCGGGAACTGCTGCGCCGGGGCGCCGACGGTGCCGCTGAACACCTGGTTCCACACCGCGTTGGACCACGACCCGATGTTGGAGTCGCGGACCAGGAACTGCTGCTGCGAGCCGTTGACCAGCGAGCCGGTCACCGAGTCGGACATGAAGCCGCCGCTGGCGTACTGCGGGCCGGCGGTGCAGTAGTCCATGAAGGTCATGTTGCCGTTGACCTTGACCCGGCGCAGCGGCGCGGCCTGCGACACCGCCCAGAACTCACCGGAGGCGCGGCAGCCGGACTCGCCGGCCACGTTGATGGTGAGGTTGGACAGCGAGCGCCAGAAGTTGACCAGCGCGATGCAGTTGTCCGCGGCGAGGCAGCGGTTGTAGACGTCGACATGGCCGTTGATGACCGTGTCGGTGGGGTTGAGCCCGAGGCCGGCCACCTCGGTGTAGTAGCCGACCTGGAAGATCAGCGGGTGGTCGGGCGTGCCGTACGTGCCGGGCTTGAACAGCAGGGTGTACCGCTGCGTGCCCATCTCGTTGTCGACCTGCTCGGTGTGGATGGCGTTGACGGTCGCCTGGATCTGCTCCACCGTCATCGACGGGTCGAAGATCTTGACGTTCGGGCCGAAGTCGGGCTGGCCACCCGACCTGCTCGAGGGAGCGGCCGCCGCAATGCCCGGGGTGGAGACGGCGGCGGCGGTCAGCAGGACGGCTGCGCCGAGGGCGAACCACCGGCCCAGGCGGCGGATGCCCGGTGCTGACCCGGCAGACCTGGCGGACGCCTTGCCGGAGGGGACCAATGCCATGAAACGCGACCTACTTTCCCTACAGTGACGACTTCTCCGGCACGGGGCGACGATGCCGCGCCTGACCTGGTCCGTGGCCCAGGGCGAGGCCATCGCGAGTCGGGGAAGATGCGCCACAAATCCGAGAGAGCGCTTTCACGGGTGGACGTTACCCGGAACATCACGACTGGTCCACGGGTACAAATCACCCAGGATCCGCCCGGAACCCGCTCTCTGCACGAGGTGTCGGCCCACCCCCGGGACATCGGCGTTGCTGAACGTCGGGAGAATGGCCGCAAATGACCCCGTTGCTCACCGCCGACGTGTTCGGCTGGACCATGCGCCCCGCACGGCGGCGCCGCGCCCGCGCGTTCCTCGTGGCGATCGCCGCGACCGCGGTCATCGCGCTGCACCTGTGGTACGACCCGCCGGTCGGGTGCACCGACGCCGCGCCCTGCGGACCCGACCCGCTCAACGCCGTGCTGCTGGGCCTCGTCGCGGCCGTGCCGCTGGTCGCGTTCGTGTCGCTGCCGGTCACCGCGATGCTGGCCGGCGGGTTCTTCGCCGCCGACGTGCTGTGGCAGGTCGCGCACCCGCCGCTGGCCTCGCCGGCGTGGCTGACCGGCGCGGACGCGGCGCTCGTCGTGCTCGCCTTCGTCGCCGTCCGGCTGGCGCCGCCGGGGCTGGGCAGCGGCGCGGAGATGTGGGCGGCCACCACGTCGCACCTGACGCTGCCGCGCCCCTCGAACCTGCCGCGGTACGGGCTGGGCTGGCGGCTGCTCGCGGTACCGCTGCTGCTGGCTGCCCTCGCCGTGACCGGGACGGCGCTCGCGGCGCAGTCGCGCGCGGACGCCCGCCTCGACGGCGCCGAGCGGGTCTCGGCCGAGGTCACCGCCCATCCGGACGAGTACTCGCTGCGGGTGCGCCTGCCCGGCGGCGCGGACGCGCGGGTCACGGTGGCGGAGGCGGGCGAGCACCCGGTCGGCTCGCACGTCGCCGTGCTGGTCGCCGACGGCGGGCTCTACCAGCTGGTCAGCGAGCCCTACGACACCAGCGGCTGGCTGAGCCTCGCGGTGCTGCTCGCCGGCCTCGCCGTCGCGTGCCTGGCCCGGGCCCGGGCACGGGGCGCCACGGCGCGGGCGCTGTTCGACGGCGAGCAGCCGGCGACCGAGGTGTACGTCTGGGCGCTCGGCGGCCGCGTCGCCGTCTACGCCACCGACGCGCGCCCGGGCGAGCCCGCGCTGCTGGAGTTCTTCGCCCTGGCCCGCAACGGCTCCGACGACATCCGCCCGGGCGTGCTCTTCGGCGTGCCCGCGCAGCGGCACTGGTGCGCGGTCGCGGTCGACGGCGAGCTGCTCGTGCCGCGCGGCCCGGCCCGCAGCGGCCGGTTCGCGCCCACCTACGGCGGCGTGGGCGGCGGCCCGGACGAGCCGGGCGACGCGGTGCCGGACGCGGCCCGCCTGCCGCTGCGGCCCGTCGAGATCATGGCGCTGCGGCCGGAGGACGTCTCCGCCGACCCGGAGACCGTGCACACGCACCGGCACAACCGTTTCTCAGGCTACGCGGTCGTCGTCGGCTGCTCGTGGCCGTTTCTGGTGCTGCTGGCCCGGTTGCTGCCGAACCTGCCGTACTGGGGTGCGGCCGCGCTCACCGCACCGGTCACCGCGGTCGCCTGCCTGGCGGGCTGGCGGCTGTTCCTGCGCCCGCGGGTGAGCTGGAACGGCGCCGGGGTCAGCGTGGTGGGCAGCGTCGGCGCCCGGCTGCTGGTGTGGTCCGACGTGCACGCGGTGCGGGCCGACCGGCACGGCGCCGTCACCATCGAGACGGATCATCACGGCGCCGGCCTCGTCGTCACCGCGCGCAGCGAGCACCCGCTGCTGCCGCGCGTGCTCTCCGGTGACGAGCGCACCGGCGCGCAGCTGGCCGGCGCGCTGCGCCTGGCCGCCGAGCGGGCCGCCGCGCGGGCGCGGGCCCGGGTCCGCGACGTGGTGAGCCTCCCGCCGGCCCCGGTCGCGCCGGCCGCTCCGCTGCTGCTCTACGTCGCCTGGCTCGCCGAGACCCTCGCCTACGCACTGCTGCTGCGGTAGCGCAGCGCAGGAAGTTGGCTCAGCGCAGGAAGTCCAGCAGGATGCGGTTCGTCTGCCGCGGGTGGGTCAGGAAGAAGCCGTGCGGCGCGCCGGCGATCAGCTCGTAGCGGCTGCCCGGCAGCGCCTCGTGCACGCGGTCCGCGGTCTGGTGCCGCGGCAGCAGCCGGTCCTGCTCGCCGTGCAGGACCAGCGCCGGCACGCGCACCTGCGCCAGGTCGTGGCGGAAGTCGGTGTGCATCGCCGCCTCGAAGAACTCGCGGGCGGCGCGGGCGGAGGCGCGGGCCGCGCGGCCGCGGTGGTACTCCATCGCCGGGCCGCTGAGCGTGTCGTTGAAGTAGCCCGTGAGGTGCCGGCTGACGTAGGTGTGCCGGTCCTGGCGCAGCTCCGCCCGGATGCGCGCGACCAGGTCGTCGCCGGCCGTGCCGAGCGGGTTGCCGACGGCGCGGTAGAGGTAGGGCAGCGCGGTGCCGGCGAACACGACGCGCTCGACGCGCTCGTCGCCGTGGCGGCTGAGGTACCGCACGATCTCGCCGCCGCCCGACCCCGCGCCCACCAGGGCGGCCCCGGTCAGGTCGAGGCCGGCGAGCAGCGCGTGCAGGTCGTCGGCGAGCGTGTCGAAGTCGTAGCCGGACCACGGCTTGTCCGAGCCGCCGAAGCCGCGCCGGTCGTAGGCGATGACCCGGTAGCCGCGCTCGACCAGCGGCTCCAGCTGCGCCTCCCACGAGCACGCGCACAGCGGCCAGTCGTGCACGAACACCACCGGGCGGCCGTCGCCGTGATCGTCGTAGCGCAGCCGGACCGGCACACCGTGCTCGTCGCTGACGTCGATCGATGCCAAAGGTGTCTCCCCGTGGTACGGCCGCCACCGTCCAGCAGACCGCACCCGGGCCGGGCAGACCATGCAGAACCGCATGAAAATTTCACCCAGCCCCCTGAGCATGCAACTCTTCGCTGCGCGCCCGCTCCGCCGCCGCCTCCTCGGCCCGGCCCAGCTCGGCCAGCGCGCGGGCCAGCAGCGCCCGGGTGCCGGCCTCGACGGCGCGCTGCCCGGACGCCCGGAAGTAGGGCGCCGCGGCGGCCAGCGACGCCGCCGCCTCCGGCCACCGGCCGAGCTCGGCCTCGATCTCGCCGCAGCGGCGCCGGGTGTGCGCGAGGATCGGCCCGGCCAGCGTGCGCGACACCGCCGGCGCGTCGACGATGCCGCGCAGCACGGCGAGGGCCTCCTCGGCCCGGCCGAGCCGGCGCAGGCCGTAGGCGATGACGGAGAGCCCGGAGACGTACCCGTCCCAGTACTCCACCGTGCCGAAGCGCTCCGCCGCGGCCCGCCCGGCCTCGAGCATCAGCGCGCCGTCGCCGGTGGTGATGGCCGCGTAGCCGATGTAGGTCCAGGCCCAGCCCTGCTCGCGCACGTCGCCGATCTCCTCGGCCATCCGCAGCGCCCGCCGCCCGAGCTCGATCGCCTCGGCCGGGCGCCGCCCGATCGTGTTGACCGCCCAGGCGTGGTAGTTGAGGTGCGTGAGCGCGAGGCCGGGGTCGCCGAGCTCGCGGGCGGCGGCGGCCGAGCGCTCGTACACCTCGAGCCAGTGCGGCCACCACAGCAGCTGGTCGGAGAACCAGTGCATGGCCTCGGCGACGTCGACGACCCGCCGGTGGCGGCCCTGCCGGGCCGCGGACCGCAGCGCGCCGAACCAGTTGGGCAGCTCGGCCTGCAGCCACCGCCGCGCGTCCTCGGCGGTGTCCAGCGCGACCATCGGCACCGGCTCGGCGGGCGCGCGCCCCCAGTCGGGCTCGAACCACCGCCCGGCGGCGATCGCGGCGTCCAGCAGCCACTCGTGCATGCGCTCGCGGGCCGCCTCGACGGGCCCGTCCGGCTCCTCCCGCTGCAACCGGTCGCCCGCGAAGAACCGGATCAGGTCGTGGAATCGGTACCGCACGCCGGCCGCCGGCTGCAGCAGCCCGAGCTCCACCAGCTCGTCCAGCGCGTCCTCGACGGCCTCCTCGGCGCCGCCCGCGGCGTCCGCCGGGAAGGCCGCCACCAGCCGGGCCAGCTCGGTGCCGAAGTCGGGCCCGGGCACCAGCGCGAGGCGGCGCAGCAGCCGCCGGGCCGGTGCGGACAGCTGCCGGTACGACACCAGCAGCGGCCCGGCGACCTGCAGGCTCCCGGCGGTGAGCCGGTTCAGCCGCTCCGGCCCGCCGAGCCGCTCGACCAGCTCGGCCACCCGCCAGCCGGGCCGGCTCGCGAGGCGGTTGCCGGCGATGCGCAGCGCGAGCGGCAGCCCGCCGCACAGCGCCACGAGCTCGTCGAGCGCCGCCTGCTCGGACGCGGCCCGCGCACCGCCGAGCAGCCGCGCCAGCAGCAACCCCGCCTCGGCCGCCGGCAGCACGCCCAGGGCGATGCGGTGCACGCCCTCGAGCCCGCTCAGCGCCCGCCGGCTGGTCACGAGGGCCATCGACGCCCCGTCGCCGGGCAGCAGCGGCCGCACCTGCGCCTCGCCGGCGGCGTTGTCGAGCACCACGAGCACCCGGCGCCGTCGCAGCAGCGCCCGGTAGTGCCCGCCGGCCTCGGCCGGGTCGGCCGGCACGTCGGCGGGGGGCACCCCGAGCGCCCGCAGCAGCGCGCCGAGCACCTCGGCCGCGGCCGGCGGCGCGTCGTCGACGCCGCGGAGATCGACGAAGTACCGCCCGTCCGGGAACCGCTCGGCCAGCGCGTCCGCGGCCCGCACGGCCAGGGCGGTCTTGCCGAGCCCGGGCGCGCCGCAGACCAGGACGACGCCGCCGTGCGGTGCGCCGGCGAGGCCGGCGATCCGGGCCAGCTCGGCGATCCGGGCCAGCTCGGCCTCGCGCCCGGTGAAGTCCTCCAGGGCGCCCGGCAACGGCAGCGGTTCGTGCTCACCGTGGTCCGCGGCGGCGAGCAGCTCGGCGTGCGCGGGCGCGGGCAGGCCGAGCGCGCCGGACAGCGCCTCGAGGGTGCGCCGGTGCGGGCGGCGGCTGTGACCGAGCTCCAGGCGGCTGATGGCGCGCGACGTCACGCCCGCGGCGTCGGCGAGCTCCTGCAGCGTCAGGCCCGCGGACCGCCGGTGCCCGCGCAGCAGCGCGCCGAGGCGACGCTCCGGCGGCGTCGGCGGCGTTGGCACCGGGGCAGCTTACCGACGGCCACCGCGCGGCCGGCCGGAAGCCGCCGGGCCGATGGCAGTACGTCCTGGAGGCGCACCCCTGCGCCGCTCAGGCGCCGACCGTCTGGCCGCCCCAGTCCTCGGGCGCGACGTCGGCGAGCGTCTGCGAGAACGTCCAGCGGTGCCCGGCGAGGTCCTCGGCGTGGTACTGCCGCTCGCCGTACTCGAAGTCGGTCGGCTCCATGAGGATCCGCGCACCGTGCGCCCGGGCCCGTTCGCAGTGCGCCCGGGCGTCCTCGACGCGCACGAGCACCGAGTGGGTGACCGGCCCGCCGGCCGGCGCGCCGCGCTCGCTGCCGGTGTCCGCGACGATGACCGCCCCGTCGCCGAGGCGCAGCTGCGCGCGGTGGTCCTCGCCGATGCGCACCCGCTCGGCGCACCCGAAGGCGGCCTCCAGCCACGCGACGGCGGCGCGGACGTCGGGGTAGGTCAGCACCGGCACGACCGCGGCCGCCGGGATGCTCCGGTTGGTCCTCACGCCGCCGATTCAACCACCCGGCGGCGCAGCGTGGCCGTCCAACGGCGCACCGGGGGCTCTTCGTGGTCGTGGACGGCCTCCAGGTGTACCACCTGGAAATCCCCGGTGGCGAAGGCCTCCATCTCGGCGCGGGTGAGCGGCCAGGGCATGGCGCCCGGCTCGTCGGCGTCCTCGCGGGCGCGCGCCAGCACCAGCAGTTCCCCGCCGGGCGCGACGAGCGCGCCGCAGTTGGCGATCGCGGCCGCGCGGGCGGCGCCCTGCAGCACCTGCACCGTGTAGCTCTCGAAGACCAGGTCGAACGCGCCGAGCCACCCCGCGGGCGGGTCGAGCAGGTCCGCGGCCACGTACTCGACCGCCGAGCCCGGGAAGCGCCGCCGTGCCCCCGCGACCGCGGTCGGCGCGACGTCGAAGGCGACCGTGCGGTAGCCGAGGCCGGCGAGGAACTCCGCGTCGTCGCCGAGCCCGCACCCGACGACCAGCGCCGCGCCCCCGTGCGCCCGCCCCGCCGCGGCGGCCCACCGCACCAGCAGCGGGTTCGGCTCCAGGTCGGCCCAGGGCACGACGGCGTCGCCGGCCTCGGCGGCGGCGTACAGCGTCTCGAACCACGCGGTCGGCTCCCCCGCCGCGATCGACTCGGCGGCCAGCCGCCGCGCGAAGGCCCGCTTCTCGTCTGCCATGCCCCGTATCCTCGCCCGTGCGGCCCAACCGGCCTGCGGCGGGGCGTGGCCGGGAGCAGAATCGCATCATGGACGACAAGCCACGAATTGTCTCGGCGCAGGAGTACGCGCAGGAGCGCGACGAGCTGCTGAAGGCCGAGAAGGAGGCGACCCGCCAGCTCGACGCGATCGCCGCCCGGCGCCGCCGGCTGCCGATGGTGCGATACCGCAACGACTACGTGTTCGACGCACCGGGCGGCCCGCGCACGCTGCTGGAGCTGTTCGAGGGCCGCGACCAGCTCGTGGTGTACCAGTTCATGGACAACGGCCCGGACGCCTACTGCCCGGGCTGCACCTGGTTCACCGACAACGTGCCGGTTACGGGCCTGCCGGCGCTGGCCACGCGCGGGATCTCCTGGGTCACCGTGTCGAACATGCCGCTGGCGCAGATCGAGGCGTACAAGGCCCAGCGGGGCTGGACGCTGCCGTTCGTCTCGTCGCACGGCACCGCGTTCGCCGAGGACTGCGGCGCCGGGGGCGGCTTCATGCTCAGCGTCTTCCTCCGCGACGGCGACGAGGTCTACCGCACCTACAACACCACCCAGCGCGGCGTCGACCGGCTGGTCTTCGTCAACAGCATCTTCGACCTGACGCCGTACGGGCGCCAGGAGGACTGGGAGGACTCGCCCGCGGGCTGGCCCCAGCGGCCGACCTACGGCTGAGCCGCGGCCTGTTCCTGGGCGAGTGGGGGATAGCCGGGGATGAGCATGGTGAGACCGGCCGCGGTGAAGTGCGGCGCCGGGCCGGTCTCCCAGCGCCCGCGCGCGATCACCGCGGTGTGCTCCTCGCCGGTGCGCTGGTGGGTGTACCGCACCTCGCGCTCGACCTGCGTGCGCGCCGTCAGGCGGCCGCGGCGGCACTGCGGCGGGTAGTCGTTCCAGTTGATGCCGGCCTCGGCGAACAGCAGCTCCTGCAGCGCGCCGGAGTGCAGGCCCTGCAGGCGCCGGTGCGGGAACACCGACTGCGCGGCCATCGCGATGCTGTTGCGCACCGCGTCGCGCTGGCGCCACAGCAGGTAGGCGGCGACGTCGGCCGGGTCGGCGATGGTGAACGCGCGGGCGTCGAACAGCGCGGTGGCGCCCGGCCGGCGGGCGTTGAGCGTGGCGGTGGCGAGCGATGCGGCGACGGAGCACCACTTCTGCACCACGCCGCCGAACCACGGCTCGGTGCCGGGCGCGGCGAAGTCGGTGACGAGGACGCTGACCTCGTCGGACTGCGTGTAGGCGAGCACGGCGCCGCTGATCTCGGTGCACAGCGCCTCGGCCACGCCGTCCATGGCCGCCATGAAGCCGGCGTCGAACGGGCGCTCGGCGCCGCGCAGGTAGGAGTGGAACGCCCGGCCGTCCACGCGCACCACGGTGTAGGTCCGCCGCGGCAGCACGGCGCGGGTCGCCCGCTCGTACGCCTTCATCCGGTCCCCGAGGCCATCCATGCCCGTCAGGATGCCCGACGCCGCCCACTGGGCGCCGCCGAGTTTTTCAGAGGATGAACCGCTCGTCGGTGTGGGGGCCGGCGGATGCGGGGCGGGCCTCGGTCGGCAGCCAGAAGAGTTCTTCCGGCGCGTCCTCTGGCTCGACCGTCACGGGCTGATCGTTGACGTCACTGCTGAGCACCGCGCTTTCCATACGCGATCAAGTACCCCGTCCGAGTGGCGGCAAACCGGACAGGATGTGATGAATCACGCAATCAGAGCGACGCCGCGAAGATCAGGACCTCCTGCGTGCCCGATCCGTAACCGTGCGTGCGTTTCTCCAGCGTCAGGCCCGCCTTCTGGGCCACTCGCTGTGAGGGCACGTTGTCCGGGTGGATGATCGCGATGACGCGCCCGGCGCCGAAGCGGTCGCGCGCCAGGTCGCGGCACGCGATCGCCGCCTCGGTGGCCAGGCCGGTGCGCTGGCGGGCCGGGTGCACGTGGTAGCCGAGCTCGATCTCGTCGACGCCGTCGACGCGCTGGATCGTCAGGCCGCAGTCGCCGGCGAACGCGCCGTCCTCGCGCCCGAGCATGGTCCAGAAGCCGAAGCCGTTCGCGCGGTACCGCCGCCGGTTGAGGGCGATCCACTCGAGCGTCTCGGCCCTGGTCTTCGGGCGCGGGTAGTACCGCATGACGTCCGGGTCGCCGAGCAGCGCGGCGAGATCGTCGAGGTCGCCCTCGACCATCTCGCGCAGCACCAGGCGCTGCGTGCGCAGGACCTCGGTCACTCGACGTAGAGGTTGACCACCGCGCTGATCGGCAGGGCCACCATGACGAGCAGGAAGGCGAGCAGCGCCGCGGCGCCCCGCTGCTGCTGGGCGTGGATCGTCTTCAGCGTGCACTCGCCGGTGAGGACGAACCAGTCGATGAGGTACCGCGCCACGTAGAGCCCCACGTAGGCCACGCCGAGCGCCATGCCGAAGCCGGCCAGGCTCTCCGGCCAGGTGGTGAAGTCGCCGGCCATGGCGCCGTAGAGGATGAGCCCGACGGCGGTGAGCACCGCGGCGGACTCGAGGCCCTGGGTGTCGCCGCCGGCCACGACCGCGGCGCGCAGGTTGCCGTGCGCGACGAGGCTGTGCAGGTAGAAGGCGATGACCAGCCCGGCGATGCCGGCGACGGTGAACACGCCGATCGAGGTCAGCGAGGTGCGCAGGTTCGGCGCGTGCCCGACGAACGTGGCCCGCACGACCAGCGCCAGGCCGAGGTAGAAGCCGAGGCGGACGAGGCCGACGGACCGCGACACGGTGTTGAGGGCGGCGAGCTGGGTCGCGCGGGTGCGCAGGATCATCCAGTCGGTGATCCAGAAGCCGACGATCGCCAGCAGCGTGGCCCAGACGATGCCGCCGCCGACCCAGGCCAGGGAGCTCCAGTTCTCGAGGTCCTGGCCGATGAGGCTCGACACGCCGATGACCTGCACGGCGACGAAGCCGACCCGCTGGACCAGGTAGCCCCAGTTGGCGCGTTCCCACAGCTCGTCGTGGTCGTCGAACGACGTGACGGCGTTGAGCAGCCACCATCCGCCGCCCACGGCAACGATCACGATGAGCACCTGGAGCACCGCGATCAGGGCGGCGGTACCGTTCATGCCGTCACATCCTATTGAGAGAAGTCAATTACATGGGGGACGAAGTGGCTCAGGTTGTCGGTGATGAGCCCGGCGCTCTCCCGGATGCCCAGGCCCGCCGGCTCGCCGTCGATCATCCATACGCCGAGGACCGGGTGCCACTCGCCGCCGCGGGGGTCGGGGTAGGCCGGCAGCGGCGCGAAGGCCTGGCACACGAACGGGCCGCCGTAGTCGCCCGGCGCGCTGGTCACGGTGACGCCGTCGACGACGATCGATACGTTGGCGCCCTCGCGGCCCAATAGGGGCTTACGCACGTAGGACGTCATCCACTCGGGGCGCTCGGACTCGAAGTACGCCGGCAGGAGCAGCTCGCGCCGGTCGGGGTCGTCGCCGTACAGGTGCCACAGGATCGGCAGCAGGCCCTTGTTGCTCCAGAGCATCTTGTAGGGCGGCTCGATCCACACGGTGCTGTCGCGGCGCGGGTCGGCCATGTCGCGGAAGCACTGCTTGGAGAACTGCTCCTGGAGCATCCACTCCCAGGGGTACAGCTTGAAGATGACGTCGATGTGCTGCCCGTCGGGGTCGAAGAAGCGGTCGCCCGCCGCCACGTCGCCGGCCCCGATCTCGTCCATGTAGAGGAACTTCGTGCGGTACCCCATGGGCTCCAGCGCCTGCCGCGCCGTCTCCATCAGGTACTCGGTGTTGAACAGGTCCTCGCCGCTGTCCTCCGCGCGGTCGCACGCGAAGTGGATGGTGAGGGGGCTCAACAGGTGGGTGCGCGCCTGGCGCAGCCGGGTGATGTTGCGCTTCCACGCCTCGACGAGCATCTCGTGGATGGCGTTCCACTGGTCCTTGCCCTGGCCGGTCTGCTGGTGCCAGTACCACTGCGAGACCGCCGACTCGGGCAGCGCCGTGGGGGTGTCGGCGTTGAACTCCAGCAGCTGCGGCCGGCCCGCGTACTCCCCGGAGTAGCGCAGGTCGAAACGGCCGTAGACGCTCGGCGAGTAGTCGCCCTTGCTGCGCCCGCCGGGCTCGGTCTCGTCGTCCCACCACGTGCGCTTGATCTGGTCCCAGGCGAACTCGGGGATGCCCAGCAGCTGGAACATGTTGTGGTCGATGACGAAGTCGCCGGCCGCGACGCACATCTCGAACAGCGTCGCCGCGCTCGCGCTAAGGGCGTCGATCTCGCCCGACGTGAAGTCGTAGAACGGCCCCTCGCGCCAGTACGACATGGTGCCGCCGTCCGGCGTCGGGGTGTCGTTGTAGGCGATGCCCTGCGTCGCGAGCTGCTGGCGCCAGTCCGGGCGGACGGCGCCGTCGGCGATGCGTCGCACGTCAGCCGCCCGAGCTGCTGCCGTGGCTGCTGCTGCCGAAGCCGCCGGAGCTGACGTGGCCGTTGCTCACATGGCCGGTGGACGGCAGGCCCGCGTTGGAGCGGCCGATCGAGTCGGTCGAGGCGACCCGGCTGCCGCCGCTGAGCCGGTAGCCCGGCGCGCGGCCGCGGCCGTAGCTGCCGGTGTAGTAGTAGTGGCCCGGCGAGCCGTCGTCGCAGCGGCTGTCCGGCACGACCACGCCGTTGGCATCGGCGCAGTAGGTCTGCTTCTCACGCGCGCACGCGGACAGGCCGCCGGTCATCGCCAGCGCCGCCAGCGCGAGGTAGCTTCGGCCCAGCGGCACCGAAGTGGATCGCCTCATCGTCTGCTCCCTCAGGTGTGCCTATGGACGGTAGATGACCTTCGCAACCGAGGCGACCGGACGGGCCAGTCTGCGACACTGTCGGGTATCCCGCAAGGGGCTCCGCCGCACAGCGCCGCACCGCGAGCCCACCGTAGGCTCTTTCCTAAGGGCATTAGGCTGTAGCGCATGGTACGAGCCGGCCTGTCGCGCGCGCAGGTGTGCACCGCCGCGCTCGAGCTGGCCGACGAGGTGGGCATCGACCACGTGACGATGACCGCCCTCGCTCGGCGGCTCGGCGTGGCGGTGCCCAGCCTCTACGAGCACGTCCGCGGCGTGCCCGACCTGCTCGACGCGGTCGCCGCCCAGGCGACGGGGCAGCTCGCCGACCGCCTCGGCGAGGCGCTGCAGGGCCGCGCGGGCCGCGACGCGCTGATCGCCTACGCCACCGCCCTGCGCTCCTGGGTCCTGTCGCACCCCGGCCGCTACGCCGCCACGGTCCGCCCCCTGACCGACCCGGAGGGTTCGGCGGCACAGGCCCGCATCGTGGCCGGCTGCGCGGCCCTGCTGCGCGGCTACGGCCTGGAGGAGACCCGCGCGGTCGACGCGGTGCGCTTCGTGTACAGCACGATGCACGGCTTCATCCACCTGGAGACCGACGGCGGCTTCAGCCACGCCCGCAACCTCGACACCAGCTGGTCCCTCGTCCTGGACGCCATCGACCGCGCCCTGTCGACCTGGCCGGGCCGGGCGCGGGTCACTTGACCTGGCACACGAGGCACAGGGCCGACGCGCCGCCGGCGGTGACGCGGACGGTCTCGTCGATGCACAGGGCGTCGCCGCTGTGCGCCCGGGCGTGGTAGGCGCCGGCGGGCAGCTCGGCGCGCAACGACTCGCCCTCGCCCAGGTTCCGGGCGGCGAAGACCCGGCCGTCGCGCGACAGCGTCACCGTGCCGGGCATGCCGGGGAGCAGGCCCGGCGCCGGGCCGCCGGAGAACGCGATCTGCGCGGTGACGGTGCCGGTCGGGGCGCCGGCCCAGGCGGGGTCCGCGGCGGCGAGGACCGCGAGCGACAGGGCCGCCACGGCGACCGCGGCCGGACGGCTCACCGGGGCGCCTCGGGCAGCATGCGGGACAGCGCGGCCCGCATCGACTCGACGGCCTCGGCGCCGATGACGGCCGCCCACTCGCGCTCCAGCTCCAGGTCGATCTCCTCCAGGACGGCCAGCAGCTCGCGGCCCCGGGGCGTCAGCTCGACGTTGCGGACGCGGCCGTCCTGCGGGATCGAGGTGCGCTGGATGAAGCCGCGCCGCTCGAGCTGGTCCAGGGCCTTCGACGCCGACTGCTTCGTCATGCCCAGCGCCTGGGCGATCTCGCCGCCCGTGGTCGGGCCGCCGCGCGCGGCCAGCAGGACGTAGCCGGCCGGCGGCGGCACGTCCCGCCAGCCCTTCGCCTCGAGGCGTTCGGACAGCTGGTCGCCGAGGCGGCGCCCGGCCATGACCAGCAGGCGGGCCAGCGGCGGCGTCACGAGCGGCCCCCGGGCGCGAAGTCGACCCGCATCACGGCGCGGCGGGCCGTCGGGCGGCTCACCTCGGCGAAGCCGGCGTCGGCGAAGGCGGTGGGCGTGCCGACGTACAGCTCGCCGATCCAGGCGAACTCCTGGCCCGGCTCCTTGACGATGGGGTACCCCTCCAGCGCCGTCGCGCCGCGCCGCCGCGCGAAGTCGACCGCGGCGGCGGCCAGCGCCCGGCTGACGCCCCGGCGGCGGAAGCCCGTGCGCGTGACGAAACAGGTGACGGCCCACACGCCGGGATCGGCGCGGTCCTCGTCCCGGCCGGCCCACGGCACGCGGGCCGTGCGCAGGCGCGGGTAGGCGGTGCGGGGCTCGACGGCGCACCAGCCGGCCGGCTCGCCGTCGAGATAGGCGACCAGGCCGCTGGTCGAGGGCGCGCGGGTCTGCTCGCGCAGCCGCTCAGCGCGCTCCGAGACCGGCGTGGCGTCCCACTCGGCGCTCGGGATCTTGAAGTACTGGCACCGGCACCGGAACGGCTCGCCGCGCTCGCCGAAGATCGCGCAGAGGTCGTCCCAGCTCGCCTCGTTTGCGGGGACCACAGAGATCACAATCTCCATCCTTCCTGATCTCATCGGACCTGACCGCACTTACATTGGACGCCATGCTCGAGACCGTAGTTCCCGGCGTGCACGCGTGGGTCCAGCCCGACGGCACCTGGTGGGTCAACAACGCCGGTGCGGTCGCCGGGGGCGGCGAGGTGTTCCTCGTCGACACGTGCGCGACCGAGGCGCGCACCCGCCGGTTCCTCGCCGCGGTGGCCGAGACGGCGCCGGGCGCGCCGATCCGGATGGCGGTCAACACGCATCAGCACGGAGACCACACGTACGGTAACAGCCTCCTGCCCGAGTCCACCGTCCTCATCGGGCAGGAGCACATGCGGGAGGCGCTGCGCACCGACCCGATCATCGACGGGTGCCCGCCGTTCTGGCAGCCGGTGCCGGACTGGGGCGACGTCACCCGGCGCGTGCCGGACATCTCAGTGCGCGACCGGCTCACGGTGTACGCGGGCGGCACGGCGATCGAGCTGCTGCACCCGGGCGGGCCCGCGCACACGACCGGCGACCTCGTCGCCTGGCTGCCGGGCGAGCGGGTGCTGTTCGCCGGCGACCTGGTCTTCAGCGGGCTCACCCCGCTGGTGTTCATGGGCTCGGTGCCGGGCGCAATGCGGGCGCTGGACTGGATGGCCGGCCTCGGGCCGCAGCACGTGGTGCCGGGGCACGGGCCGCTGCTGCGCGGCGACGAGATCGCGCCCGCTTTTGAGATGCTGCGGCGGTACTACGAGTTCGTCCTCGAAACCGCGGCCGCCGGTCGGGCGGCGGGCCGCACCCCGCTCGAGGCCGCCCGGGCCTGCGACCTCGGCGAGTTCGCGGCGTGGGCCGACGCGGAGCGGATCGTGCTGAACCTGCACCGGGCCTACGCCGACGCGGACGGCGCCGAGATCGACCTGATCGCCGCGCTCTGCGACGCCGTCGCGTGGCGCGGCGGCCCCATGCCGACCTCGGTCTAGCGCTCCCGCACCGTCATCACGCCGGCGAGGTCCACGTCGGCGGAGCGGCCGCCGTAGCCGGACTCCGAGATCAGGCGCGCGCCGAGCACGGCGCTCCAGAACGTGCGCACCTCCACCGCGGCGGGGCGGTCGACGGCCCAGCCGCGCCGGGCCAGCAGCTCGACGAGATAGTGCTCGGCGCGGCGGAACAACACGGCCAGGTACGTCTGCGCGACCGGCTGGAGCTCGGGACGTACCCGCGAAATCGACATGGCCTGGACCGCGGCCGGGACGGACGGCAGCGCCAGTGCGGTGCGGGCCAGTGCCGAGCGGAACGCGCCCGGGCCGCGCTGGCGCAGGCCGATCGGCTCGAGCCGCACCGCGTCGCGCAGCAGCGTCGAGAGTGAGGCGTGCACGAAGAGGCCGTCCTTCGAGCCGAAGTAGTAGGTGATCTGGTGCGGGTAGACCCGCGCGGCCTTCGCGATCGCGGCCACGCTCACCGCCGCGTGCCCGTGCGCCGCGAACAGCTCGGCGGCGGTCTGCAGGATCCGCGCGCGGGTGCGGCGCCCGCGCGCCCGGGCCGGCTCGGCGATGGACATGCGATATTTGTATGCGATACAAGTATCGGAAAGCAATCGACCCTGGGGAGGGACACGGTGGGCACACCCGACGTGGTCATCACCGGCATGGGCGCGCTGACACCGCTGGGCGCCGACGTCGACGCGCTGTGGGAGGGCGCCCTGGCCGGACGCTCCGGCGTGCGGCGCATCGACGACCTGCTGGCGGGCTACCCCCGGCTGGAGGAGATGCCGGTGCGCATCGGCGCGCCGATGGCCGTGGCGCCCGACACGATGCTGGAGCGGGTGCAGGCGCGGCGCCTGGACCGCTGCGAGCAGGCCGCGCTCGTCGCCGCGCGGCAGGCGTGGGCCGACGCCGGCGCACCGGAGGTCGACCCGGACCGGCTGGCGGTGGTGATCGCCACCGGCATCGGCGGCGTCAACACGCTGCTCAACCAGGACGACGTGCTCGAGGAGCGCGGGCCGGGCCGGGTCTCGCCGCTCACCGTGCCGATGCTCATGCCCAACGGGCCCGCGGCGTGGGTGAGCATCGAGTTCGGCGCCCGCGCGGGCGTCTACACGCCGGTGTCGGCCTGCGCGTCCGGCGCCGAGGCGCTCGGGCTCGCCGCCCGCCTCATCCGGCTGGGCGAGGCCGACGTCGTCATCGCCGGCGGCACCGAGGCCGCGATCGCGCCGCTGACCCTCGCCGGGTTCGCGCAGGCGCGCACGCTGTCCAAGCACAACGACGACCCGGAGCGGGCGTCCCGGCCGTTCGACACCGGCCGCGACGGGTTCGTGCTCGGCGAGGGCGCGGGCGTGCTGGTCCTCGAGCGGGCCGAGCACGCGGCCGCGCGCGGCGCGCGGGCGCACGCCCGCCTGGCCGGCATCGGCATCACCTCGGACGCCTACCACATCACCGGCCCCGACCCGACCGGCGACGGCCAGGTGCGAGCGATCCAGAAGGCCGTCCGCGACGCGGGCCTCACCGCCGCCGACGTCGGGCACGTCAACTGCCACGCCACGTCCACGGTCGCCGGCGACGTCGGCGAGGCGCAGGCGATCCGCCGCGCGCTCGGCGACCACGTCGTGCTCACCGCGCCGAAGTCGGGGCTCGGGCACCTCGTCGGCGCGGCGGGCGCGGTCGAGAGCATCCTGACCCTGTTGTCGGTCACCGGCGGCGTCATCCCCCACACGCTGAACCTCGAGTCGAAGGAGCCCGACGTCGCGCTCGACGTCGTCGCGGGCGAGCCGCGCAAGGTCGAGCTCACCGCGGCCATCTGCAACTCGTTCGGCTTCGGCGGCCAGAACGCGTCGCTGCTGTTCACCCGCGCATGAAAGCGTCCGGGCTCAGGCGACCATTCGCTGCTCGCCGAGCTCGGTCAGCTTCACCGTGCACAGGCCGCCGCGCTCGGCCACGACCGAGGTCACCTTCAGCTGCGTGCCGGGCGCGAGGATGAACTCCTCCTCGCCGGTGAACGCGGAGAAGCGCCGGATGCCCACCGCCCGCACCGGCGTCACCTCGAACAGCGTGCGCTTGCCCCGGCCGCCCATGAACGCCCGCGCCACGCCGACCTTCGACGTGCACGACGACACGCCCCACCAGGTGACGGTCTGGCCCATCGGGTACTGCGAGCGCAGGTCCAGCGAGACGCCGCGCCACAGCGGCTCGGTGCGCGCCGGCAGCCGCGAGACGGCCGAGAACAGCAGCCGCAGGTACGGCAGGAAGGGCACGATCCGCGCCCGGTCCGGGTTGCGCAGGGTGGCGTTGATCTGGCGGTAGAAGGCGGACTCGCACGTGTACAGGTACAGCGCCGCGACCTCGTCGGCCGACAGGTCCGCGGTCGCGTCGCCGGCCTGCTTGCAGCCGAAGTCGTGCGACACCTCGATGTGCCGGTGCAGCCCCGACATGAGCTCGGCCGCCGGCGCCACCGCCTCGCGGAAGTCCATGAGCGGGGTGTCGAAGACGCCGGTGATGGCGGGCAGGGCGAGGCCCTCGTCCTTCACGCTCGCCAGGCGCTCGAGGTACAGCTTGTGCAGCTCCATCGTCGAGGCGATGAACGCGCCCATGCGCTCTGCGCCCTCGCGCGACGCGTCGGCGTTCCACCCCGTGCTGGGCAGCCAGTCGATCGGGTCCGCGCCGAGCGCCTGCAGCGCGTCGTTGACGGCGGCGAAGTGCTCGTTGTCGCAGAAGATGTCGCCCTGCGCGGCCGGGTTCGGGTGGTCGATGTGGCGGACCTCGACGCCCGGGTACTTCTTCTGCAGCCGCACCACGACGTTCTTGAGGTTGCGCGCGTGCGCGCCCCACCACGCGAAGACCACGCCCCGATCCGCCTCGTCGGCGTCCTGCTTGGCCCGCAGGATCTCCTCGACGAGCCGCTCCACCACCGGCCGCCAGAACGCGGTGTGCGCGTCGGTGCCCATCGCGCCGTCGGCGCTGGCCGTCAGCGAGGCGTTGAGCAGCAGCACGCCCTGGGTGAGCATCGAGGAGAACCACTCCGGCGGCTGCACGGTGTCGTGCTGCTTGAGCAGCGCCCGGATGTCCGCGATCGGCGTCTTCTTCGGGATGCCGTACTTCCACATCGCCGCCGCTTTGATGATGCAGCGGATGCTCACCACCTTGCCGAACTGGCTGTCCGCCCAGTCGTGGAAGGTGTTGTCGAACATGGCGATGCCGGTGGCGCTCTCCGGCCGCGGGTACGGGTTCTGCCCGAAGACCACGACCTTCCACTTGTGCGGCGGGTTGGGCTTGAGCGCCTGGAACGTCAGCTCCCGCACCGGAACCACCTGCGGGCTGCGCCCCGCGCCGATGAACGAGGCCGCGGACGGCTGTGCCTCGATGACGGGCCCGAGCAGCGGCAGCCACGGCTCCCCGCCGCCGGCGAACAGCTCGGCCAAACCCAGCGGGTCGTTGGTGTCACTCATCGTGTACTCCCCCGCGCACTCCACAATGGACGTCGCACCGTAGCACTGGCACCGTTCGGGTATGTTCCTGGGCCATGACCCTCAACGGTGAGCAGGCGCCACTGCGCGTGGTGCTGAGCGACGTCAATGCGAAGGTGGTCCAGGCGTGGATGTCGGCCTTCGCCGACACCCCCGAGGTCGAGATCGTGAAGGGCTCGATCCTCAACCAGCACGTCGACGCCTGGGTCAGCCCGACCAACTCGCACGGCGCGATGAACGGCGGCGTGGACGCGGTCGTCAAGCGCCACCTGGGCGCCGGCATCCAGCTGCGCGTCCAGAACGCGATCCGCGACACCTTCGGCGGCCTGCTCCCGATCGGCAGCGCCGTCTGCGTCCCGTCGGGCGCGGCGAACCCGAAGTTCCTCATCTCCACCCCGACGATGGAGCAGTCCGTGCAGAACGTGCGCGAGACGCTCAACGTGGCCCTGGCGTGCGCGGCCGCGTTCCAGGCCATCCACATGCAGAACGACCGCGCGCCGGGCAGCATCGCGTCGGTGGCGCTGGTCGGCATGGGCGCGGCGACGGGCAAGGTCCCGCCGCAGGTGTGCGCCAACCTGATGTGGGCCGGCTACACGCTGTTCCAGGACCACAGCTTCGACGACTACACCGAGCTGCGCGAGACGGTGGTGGCACAGCTCGGCGACATCGAGACCCGCCCGGAGACGCAGCGCGTCCGCATCACCCCGCCGGCGCCGCGCACGTCGCGCCGCTGACGGCGCAGGGCCGTCAGACCGGTCGGTCTGACGGCCCTGTACGGCCGGGTCACGTGCTCAGGCCTGGTTGAAGGTGCGCTTGGCCCAGAGGTAGGACACGACGCCGATGCCGGCGCACCAGGCGATGGCGATGACGGCACTGTTGCCGATCGGGGTGCCGAGCAGCAGGCCGCGCAGCGTCTCCATGATCGGCGTGAAGGGCTGGTACTCGGCGAACCAGCGCAGCACGGTGGGCATCGAGTCGGTCGGTACGAAGCCGCTGCCGAGGAAGGGCAGCAGGATCAGGGGCATCGGGGCGTTGCTCGCGGCCTCGGGCGTCGGCGACTTCATGCCGAGGGCGACCGACAGCCACGTGATGGCCACGACGAACAGGGTGAGCATCCCGACGGCGGCCAGCCACTCGACGGCGGTGGCGTTCGGGCGGAAGCCGATCGCCAGCGCGATGCCGATGAGCACGGCCATGCCGAGCAGCTGCTGGATGACGCTGCCCACGACGTGCCCGGTGAGGACCGAGGCCCGGGAGATCCGCATGGTGCGGAAGCGGGCGACGATGCCCTCGGTCATGTCGGTGGCGACCATGACGGCGGTGCCGGTCGCGGCCGTGGCGGCCGCCATGAGCAGGATGCCGGGGACGACGTAGTTGACGTAGACGTCGCGGCCGCCGCCGAGGCCCTGGCCCAGGGTGCCGCCGAGGACGTAGACGAACAGCAGCAGGATGATGACGGGCGTGATGACCAGCTGCACCGTCATGGACGGGTAGCGCAGCAGGCGCTTGAGCTGGCGGCGGACCATGGTGGAGGAGTCGCGGGCGGCAAGGGCGATGGTGCTCATCGGATGGCCTCCTTCTGCGGGCCGGTGAGGGTCAGGAAGACGTCGTCGAGGTCGGGCATGTGGACGCTCATCTCGTCGACCTCGATCGAGCGTTCGTCGAGGACCGCGAGCAGTTCGCGGATCGCGCGCACGCCGCCCTCGCTGGGCACCTGCAGGGTCAGCGCCTCGGGGTCGGCGATGCCACCGCCGAGGACGTTGCGAGCGGCGTCGAGCAGGTGCGTGTCGGCGAAGGTGAGCTCGATGTGGCCGCCGGGGATGCGCCGCTTGAGCTCCTCCGCGGTGCCCTCGGCGATCAGCCGCCCGTGGTCGAGGACGGCGATGCGGTCCGCGAGCTCGTCGGCCTCGTCGAGGTACTGCGTGGTGAGGAAGATGGTGACGCCGCCCGCGACGAGCTCGCGCACGATCTGCCACATCGAGCGCCGGCTGCGCGGGTCGAGGCCGGTGGTCGGCTCGTCCAGGAAGATCAGCCGCGGGTCGCCGACCAGGGTCATCGCCAGGTCGAGCCGGCGCTGCATGCCGCCGGAGTAGGTCGAGACCGGCTTGCGCGCCGCCTCGACCAGGTCGAAGCGCTCGATCAGCTCGGCGGCCTTGCGGCGGCCGTCCCGGCGGGACAGGTGCCACAGGTCGGCCATGAGGAGCAGGTTCTCCTCGCCGGTGAGCAGCTTGTCGACGGCCGAGTACTGCCCGGTGACGCCGATCGCGCCGCGCACGTCGTCCGGACGGCGGGCCAGGTCGTGCCCGGCGACCCGCACGTCGCCCCCGTCGGCCGGGACCAGCGTGGACAGGATCCGCACCGTGGTGGTCTTGCCGGCGCCGTTCGGGCCGAGCAGGGAGAAGATCGTCCCCTCCGGGACGGCCAGGTCGACGCCGTCGAGCACGACCTTGTCGCCGAACGACTTGCGCAGCCCGTTCGCCGCGATGGCCAGGTTGGTCATGACTGCTCCTCAGAGGCTGCGGGCGGTGATGTCGCCCTGAGTGGTGGTGGCGCGGATGTTCAGCTCGGCGGCGCCGTCGTTCTTCAGGGAGTTGCGGATGCGGCCGAGGGTGGTGCCGGCGTCGAGGGTGGCGGACACGCCGCGGGCGGCGCCGATCTCGATGTTGCCGGCCTGGGTGGTCAGCACGACGGTGCCGGCGGCGGCCTCGGTGATGCGGATGTCGCCCTGGGCGGTGCTGATCTCGGCGGGGCCGGTGAGGCGGCCGACGACGACGTCGCCGCCGTGTGCGGTCAGCTTCAGGCTCGCGGCCTCGTCGACCTTGATCGCGCCGTGTGCGCCGTCGAAGGCGACGTCGCCGAGGCGGCCGACGGCGCGGAACTCGGCGGCGGCGGCCTTGGCGGTGACCTTGGAGCCGGCCGGCAGCTGGACGGTGAGCTCGACCGAGCCGGAGGGGCCGAGGATCTGGTGCCGGGCCGGCGCCGCCTGGATGTGCAGGACGCCGTCGCGGAACTCGACGGTGGTCTGCTCGGCCGCCTTCACGTCGCGGCCCTTGCCGGCGTCGGCCGGGCGGACCTCGACGGTGGCGTTCGACCGCTCGGCGGCGATGACCTGCACCCGCCCGGCGGGGACGTCGATGACGGCGGCGATCGGGGCGGTGGTGTCGAAGGTGTTCATCGGGTTCTCCTCTGTGACCGCGTTGTTTCTGATGCTCGAAACGCTACGTTGCGTTCGCAATCGAGGCAACAGACTCGTTGCGCGTGAGCAGCATTTACGCAGGTAAAGAGCACAATTTCGTTGCAACGGCGATGAATCTAACGCAACGAAGACACCCGTTTCGTTGCACTGAGATGTGAGTGAACGCTATGCTCGAGGCGTCAGGGACAACGTGGAGGGAGATCGCGATGCCGGGAGGCCGCCTCAACCAGCAGGAACGCCAGCAGATCGCGCTGGGGCTGGGCGACGGGCTCGCCTACGCGGAGATCGCCAGGCGCCTCGACCGGCCCACCTCGACCATCACGCGCGAGGTCATGCGCAACGGCGGCCCCACCGCCTACCGCGCCGACCTGGCCCACCGCGCCACCGAGCACCGCGCGCACCGGCGCCGGCAGGCCACGCCACGCGGACCTCAGGCGCCGGCGGCGGCGCACGGGCGCGACCCCGGGGCCGTGCACGAGTACGAGGAGGTGTTCACCACCCTCCTCATGCAGCAGGGCCTGCCCAAGATGATGTCCCGGGTGCTGACCTGCCTCTTCACCACCGACGCGGGCAGCCTTACCGCGTCCGAGCTTGTCCAGCGCCTCCAGGTCAGCCCCGCGTCGGTCTCCAAGGCGGTCGCCTTCCTCGAGACGCAGGGCCTCATCCTGCGGGAGCGCGACGAACGCCGCC
Organism: Dactylosporangium darangshiense; assembly: GCF_039537565.1. NCBI lineage: Bacteria > Bacillati > Actinomycetota > Actinomycetes > Micromonosporales > Micromonosporaceae > Dactylosporangium > Dactylosporangium darangshiense. Next base: position 20,398 of record NZ_BAABAT010000010.1, on the reverse strand, counting down.
GCGAGCGCTACTACGTCGACAACAACGTCTGGTACCAGTCGATGGTCGCCGCCGCCAGGAACAACACCCAGCTGGCCGAGATCGCGCGGCAGGGGGTCGGCGTCCTCGGGTCCGGCACCCCCGCCGCCGATCGCCTCGAAGGCATCGCGCGCTTCCTCGACTTCGTCGGCGAGAGCATCTACCGCGCCGCCGAACAGGCCCGCGAGATCCTGTACACGAGCCCTTCAGTGGGGCCCGATCAGGGCCGGGCCTCGTAGACGACGTCGAACGGGTTCTCGGCCACGCGCCGCAAGCCGCTGAACCTAGCGCCCGTCACGTGCGCTACTTGCCATTTCGGCAAGTAGATGCCAACCTGGAAACGTGGGCGATGACATGTCCCCCGAGCAGGCGAGAGCCGCCCTCGACCGGGCGAGCCGCCTGTCCGAGCGCATCGGCGAGGCCGGCGCGCGGTGGATTCGCGTGGGCAAGTGGGTCATGGCCGCGATCTTCGCCTCGGCCACGCTCACCTGGGGTTTCGTGGAGCCGCTCGCCCTGCGCACGGTCCTGACCCTGTCCGTCGTGGCCGCCGCGGTCGCCTGGGCGTTCGTGTGGGCCCGCGCCGACCGCGCGGTCGGCCGCGCACGCCCGCGACGCCGCCTGTGGGAGTTCGACCTCACCGCGCTGGTGTTCCTCGTCGTGGTCCTGGCCGGCGACGCGGTGGAGGTCGACGGCCACGCCCTGACCGGCGCGGCGTGGTACTGGATACCCGCCGCCCTGGCCGTCGCCGCCCCGCTGAGCGTGTCGGCCTTCCGGACGCGCCGCCCGTGACCGGCACGCACCCCCGCCACGAGCTCGACGACCTGCTGACCAACCCGGTCCGGCTGTCCATCGCCGCCGCGCTGGCCGCCGTGGAGCGCGCCGAGTTCGCCCTGGTCCGCGACACCGTCGAGATCACCGACCCGATGCTGTCCAAGCAGGTCGCGCTGTTCGAGCAGGCCGGCTACGTCGCCGTGGACAAGGGCCGCGTGGGCCGCCGCCCGCGCACGTGGCTCGGCCTCACCGCCGCCGGCCGCGAGGCATACGAGCGCCACATCCAGGCCCTGCAGGCCATCGCCGGCCTCGCCCCCCGCCCCAGACGCTGATCTCGCCGGGCGGAGCTACGGCGCGATGCTGCGCAGCACGCAGAACTCGTTGTCCTCCGGGTCGGCCATGACCACCCAGCTCTGCTCGCCCTGGCCGATGTCGATCCGCCGCGCGCCGAGCCCGATCAGGCGCTCGACCTCGTCGTCCTGGCTCGCGTCGAACGGCATGACCTCCATGTGGACCCGGTTCTTCACGACCTTGTCCTCCGGGACCCTGATGAACATGACGGTGGAGGGCATCGGCTCGCGGCGCACCGCCTCCACGGTCGGCTCCCACGAGGCGATCTCGACGTGCTCGCCCTTGTCCTCGATGACCCGATAACCCAGCACCGCCGCCCAGAACGCGGCCAGCCGATGCGGATCGTGGCAGTCGAACGTCACCTGCAGCAGCCTGCTCGTCATCCACCCTCGCCACTCGCCGGAACGGCCCTGACGTCGCTCACCCTAGGTCAATGCGGCCCTCGGCACTGCCCCGTCGCAAATGGATGGCGGGGCCGCGCGATCGCGCATAGCCTCGCAAAAGCGGACCCCACACGAAGCAGGAGATCGATCATGAGGACTTCCGGCGGTTGCACCGGTTCCTTGTCCATCTCCGCCGCCGGAAAGGCTCTTCGTGCTAGGTCGGTTCGAGAATCCCGTCAATCCCTTCGATAGCAACGACCGGCGTCACCCGGCGCAGGACGTCCGGCGGTTCCTCCTCGAGGAGCTGCGGCCGCTGCGTCCCGTCGTGACCGCGGCCGTTGCGACCACGATCCTGTGCGCCTCCATCGAGGTCTGGCTCATCTGGTACGCCGGGAGCCTCGTCGACACGCTCGCCGCCAGCAGCCCGCAGGCGCTGTGGGCCGGCCACGGCGCCGAACTGCTCGCCGTCGCCGTGTTCGTGCTGCTGGGGCGGCCGCTGATCAACCTGGGCAGCGAGGCACTGGACGACATCGCGTTCCGTGTCAACGCGCGGCCGCTCGTGCGCTGGCGGATGCACCGGCACGTGTCCCGGCAGTCCGTCGGGTGGTTCCGCGACGACCTCGCCGGACGCATCGCGACGTGGGTCCGCGACGGCGGGGACGCGGCGAGCACCGCCGCCTACTCGGTCATCCACACGCTCGTGTTCGTGGTCGCGTACATCGCCGGCTCGGTCTGGCTGATGACCGCGATCGACCCGCGCCTGCTGCTCCCGCTCGGCGCCTGGATCGTGGGGTACGCGCTGCTCATGCGCTGGGCGGTGCCGCGGTACAGGCGGGCCTCGGAACGCCTGCAGGACGCCGAGTCGGAGCTGACCGGCCTGCTCGTCGACTCCTACGCCAACGTCGACACCCTCGCGCTGCTCGGCGGCCAGGACGAGCTCACCGAGCACGACCGGCGCGTGTTCGCGGCGGCCCGGCGCGCGCACCTGGGCGTCCAGCGGGTCGAGGTGACGATCAACAGCTCCATGCTGGCGCTCGGCAGCGCCCTGCTCGTCGGGCTCGTCGGCTACGGCATCGTCCTCTGGCGCGCCGATGCCGCGCCCCTGGGGCTGGTCGCCGCCGCCCTGGCGCTCAGCTTCCGGATCACCTCGATGGCGGAGTGGCTGCTGGACGCCGTGTCGGCGCTGTTCGGCTCCCTCGGCGTGCTGCAGCGGTCCCTGCGAACCGTCGCGCAGCCGCTCGCCGTGGCGGACAGGCCCGGCGCGACCCGGCTGCGAGTGCACGGCGGCGCGATCCGCTTCTCGCAGGTCAGTCACCACTACGGCCGCGGCGCCAGCGGGCTGGACCGGCTGAGCCTCGACGTGGCCGCCGGCGAGCGCATCGGGCTCGTGGGCCGCTCCGGCGCGGGCAAGTCCACGCTCGTGGGCCTGCTGCTGCGCTTCCACGACGCCGAGGCCGGCACGATCGCGATCGACGGCACCGACATTACGGACGTGACGCAGGAGAGCCTGCGCGACCAGGTCGCGATGGTCGCCCAGGAGGCGACCCTGCTGCACCGTTCGGTCCGCGAGAACATCGCCGGGCCGAGCGCAGCCGACGACGCCCGGGTCGAGGCGGCGCTGCGCCGGGCGTCCGCCGGCGGTTTCGTCGCCGCGCTGCGCGACGCCGAGGGCCGGACCGGCCTGGACGCACACGTCGGCGAGCGCGGCGTGCGCCTGTCCGGCGGCCAGCGGCAGCGGATAGCCCTGGCCCGGGCGTTCTACCGGGACGCGCCGATCCTGATCCTGGACGAGGCGACGTCCGCGCTCGACTCGGCGGCGGAGGCCGCCATCCACGAGACGCTCGCCGAGGTCATGGCCGGCCGGACGGTGATCGCGATCGCGCACCGCCTGTCCACGATCGCCCACCTGGATCGGATCGTGGTCCTGGACGCCGGCCGGATCGCCGAGCAGGGCACCCACGCCGAGCTGCTGCACCACGGCGGCCTGTACGCGGACCTGTGGTCACGCCAGTCCGGCGGCTTCCTCGGCACCGCTCATGTGTCATAGAACCCGTCGAACGGCGCGGCGAACCCCAGGCCCTGCGGGTACAGCTCGGCGTGGGGGCCGCCGGACTCAGGGTCGGTGTCGTCGACCAGCCCGAACCGGACCCCGTCCTGCATCACCAGGAACGGGCGGATCGCGATGTCGCCGAACTGCGCGCCCGGCAGCGTCGCGAGCATCTGCGCCAGCAGCGCGTCGGCGTCGTCGAGCGCGACGCGGCCGCGGATGGTGGAGCCGGCGTGCCGGCCGTCGTCCTCGAACAGGTGCAGCATCACGGTGATCTCGCCCAGGGCGTCGATGTGCGTCCCGTGGATGCTGCCGAAGAACTGGCCCTCGGCGTATCGCCCGATCGTGCTCGTGCGGAAGTCCGGCTCATGCACGATCGGGATGACCTCCGGCAGGACGACGAACTCCCGCACGACGCGCTCGAACTCCTGCGGCGCCGAGAGCATCGGGAAGTGGTCGGCCTCGGGGATGACCGTGAGACTCGCGGACCGGGCCTGTTCTGCCAGCCGCCGCGCCCACAGCCGCGTGCCGGCGAAGTCGTGCCCGCCCACGACCACCTGGATCCGGACGGCGATCTCGCCGAAGCGGTCCTTGACCGGCGGGTCGAGCTCGGCGCCGAGGTAGTCCTCGAGCTCGACCCAGTAGGAGTTCGCCATCTGCAGCCCGATCATGCGGCGCCGCTGGTCCTCGCCGAGCGCGGCGCCCCACGCGCCGATGTCCGCCGCGGCGCGGGCGTGCATGCCCTCCTCGGCGCGGATGCGCTCCAGGCGGGCGAAGTGCTCGTGCATCTCCCGCCGGGCCGCGGACTCCTCCGGGGTCGGATCGGGGAACTCGCCGAACGCGCCGCCAACCGCGACGACCCGGGCGACCCGGTCCGGGTACCGGTGCGCGAACGCGAGCGCCCGCCGCGCCCCGTCGGAGACGCCGACGAGCAGCGCGCGGCGCACGCCCGCGGCGTCCATCACGGCGGCGATGTCCTCGATCTCGCTGTAGGGCCGCAGGCCGGCGGAGGACAGGCCGGTGTCGCGGTAGTCGAAGGTCGTGACCCGCGCGACCTCCCCCAGCCAGCCGACGGTCGTGTCCCACATCCGCAGGTCCGCTGCGCCGGCGTTGAGCAGCACCACGTCCGGGCCCTGCCCGAGCGTGCGGCAGTACAGGAAGCCGTCCGGCACGTCCACGAACTTCTCGACCACACCGGTCGGGTTCAGGTTCGACACGCCAGCATGCTCTGCGCCCGGCGCCGGCACCGTCAATCCATTTGCGGCCCGCTGCTGGCAGACTGGCCGGCGTGGCGAACGTGAACCCGACCGGTGTGGTCATCCCGAGCGTCGACGGCCGGGCCAGCAGCTCGGCCCTGGGGCGCGCGGTGGTGGCCGACGCGCTGCGCGGCGTCGATCCGGTCGGGGCCCGGGGCGCGGAGGCGTCGACCGACTGGCGCCGGGACTACCTCGTGCACTTCCGGCGGCTGGTCGAGGCGGGGCTGGCGTCCCGCGACGCGGCGCTGACGATCGCCCGTGACGGGCTGGCGTCGCTACATGAGCACATGCGGTACCGGGGAAAACCGGACGGCGACGAGGAACCCCTCGACGCGGCCTTCACTCCGGCTGGTCCTGCGCTGGCGACGATGACCGTCACCGGGCGGGGTGAGCCGGAGGGGGAGCTGGTCGTGCCGTACCGCGGCCGCCACCTCGCCGGCGAGGAGCTCGACCGCCAGCTCGAGCAGTGGGTCGCCGCCGGCACCATCGAGCGCTCCTGCGCCGACGCGGTGCGCACCGTCGCCGCGAACCCCGGCTGGCTGTCGCTGCCGGGCCGGCCCGTCGTGGTCCTCGGGGCCGGCGCGGAGATGGGCCCGCTGTGGGCGCTGCTGCGCTGGGGCGCCGACGTCGTCGCCGTCGACCTGCCCCGGCCGGCGATCTGGCAGCGGCTGACCGCCCTGGCCGAGCGGCACGCGGGCCGCCTGCACCTGCCGGTCGCCGGCGAGGAGCGGGGCGCCGACCTGCTGCACGACCTCGGCCGGGTCGCCGAGTGGATCGAGGGCCTCGACGGTTCGCTCGTGCTGGGCAACTACGTCTACGCCGACGGTGCGCTCAACGTGCGGGTCGCGATGGCCGTCGACGCGCTCACCATGCGCCTGCGGCAGCGCCGGCCCGACCTCGGGCTCGCGTTCCTGGCCACGCCGACCGACGTGTTCGTCGTGCCGGACGACGCGGTCGACGAGGCGAACCGGCGCTACGCGGCGGCGACCGGCATCGGGCGGGTCCGCCGGCCGCTGCGGGTGCTCAGCGCCGGCCGGCTGCTCACCCGCAACTATCCGCCCGGGCTCTATCCGGGGATCAACGACAGTCTGGTACCACAGCAGGGCCCGAACTACGCCCTCGCGAAACGGCTGCAGCGGTGGCGCGCGGCCGAGGCCCGGGCCGCGGGCGTGCCGGTGTCGCTCGCCGTCGCACCGGCTACCCGCACCCGCAGCGTGGTGAAGAACCGCCTCCTCGCCGCCGCGTTCGCCGGCGCGCACCGGTTCGGCATCGAGATCTTCGAGCCGGCGACGAGCAACACGCTCATGGCCGCGCTGCTCGTCCACGATCTCAACGCCGCTCGCCCGGTGCACGAGCACCCGTGGCAGGACGAGGCCTACGGTGCGGCGCACGGCGGGCTGTGGCGCCAGCCGTACTCCGCCCGCAGCGCCCTCGGCATCGCGGTCCTGATGGGCATCGGCTCCGCCCGCGGCTGACGCCTACCGCACCGCGGCGGCGGGCCGGGACGGCTCCTGGACTGCGACCTCGGCGGGCCGGGTCAGCGGGCCGCGGCGCAGCAGCGAGCCGCAGACGACGGCGCCGGCCACGAAGATGCCGGCGCACCACCAGAACACGGTGGTGTAGCCGTGCACGATCGCGAGCTGGACCAGCTGCGGCGCCGGTTGACCTTGCGCGTGGTCGGCGAGGTAGCCGGTGGTGGCGCTGGCCGCGATCGTGTTGAGCAGCGCGGTGCCGATCGAGCCGCCGAGCTGCTGCCCGGTGTTGATGCTCGCCGAGGCCACGCCGGCGTCGCGCGGTGCCACGCCGAAGGTCCCGGTGGCGGCCACCATGCCGAAGATGAGGCCCATGCCGGCACCGGTCACCACGAGCGGCCCGAGCAGCGCCGACGCGTAGCCGGAATGCGCGCCGATCCGCGTCAGCCAGACCATACCGGCGGCGTTGAGCAGCATGCCGGCGATGACCATCGGCTTGGGGCCGAACCGCGGCACCAGCCTGGTGTTGCCCACGACGGCCATGGCGCCGCTGAGCACCACCAGCGGCAGCATGGCCACGCCCGACCTGATCGCCGAGTACCCCAGGCTCTCCTGCATGTAGTACACGAGGAACAGGAAGATCCCGAAGGTGGCGGCCCCGCTGACCAGGATGGTGAGGTAGGCCCCCGCGCGGTTGCGGTCGAGCACGATGCGGGGCGGCAGCAGCGGCTGCGCGGCGCGCGACTGCCAGACGGCGAACACGACCAGCAGCGCGACGCCGGCCGTCAGGAAGCCCCACGCCGAGGGCGTGTGCCAGCTGTGCGACGCGGCGTTGGAGAAGCCGTAGACCAGGCAGAACATCCCGCCGGACACCGCCGCCACGCCGGGGACGTCCAGCCGGCCGCCCGGCGTGCGCTGCTGCCTGCCCACCAGCAGCACACCGCCGGCGATCGCGGCCGCGGCGAGGATCAGGTTGATGTACATGCACCACCGCCACGACAGGTAGGTGGTCAGCGCGCCGCCGAGCAGCAGCCCCGTGCCACCGCCCGCGGCCGAGACCGCGCCGTAGACGCCGAACGCCTTGGCCCGCTCCTTCGGGTCCCCGAAGGTCGTGGCCAGCAGCGACAGGGCGGACGGCGCGAGCAGCGCACCGAAGGCGCCCTGGCTTGCGCGCGCCGTCACCAGCATCGAGAAGCTGTCCGCGGCGCCGCCGACGGCGGAGGCGGCCGCGAAACCGGCGAGGCCGGCGAGGAAGGTCGTCCTGCGGCCGATCAGGTCGGCCAGCCGCCCGCAGAACAGCAGCAGGCTGCCGAACGACAGGGCGTACGCGGTCACGACCCACTGCCGGTCGGCGGCCGAGAACCCCAGGGCGCGCTGCGCCGACGGCAGCGCCAGGTTCATCACGGTCAGGTCGAGGACGATCATGATCTGGGCGGTGGCGATGACCGCGAGGATCAGCCACCGTCTCGGGTTCGGTGCCACGACTGTCTCCTTGTCACGTGCGGTTGCGACGAACACGAGACGAAGGAGACCCGCTCCCCGTAACAGCCCAGGTCGTGTGACGTGGGGCACCGCTGCCGGGTGTCACAAAGCGACGCCGGCCGGCGTCTCGTGCACGTGGACCACGTGGACTCCGCCACCGACGCGTTCGTCGCCCACCGCAACCTGCTGTTCACCGCCGCCTACGAGATGCTCGGCTCGGCCACCGACGCCGAGGACGTCCTGCAGGAGGCCTGGCTGCGGTGGGTGGGCGTCGACCTCGGCACCGTGCGGGACGAGCGCGCCTACCTGGTGCGGATCGTCACCCGCCAGGCGCTGGACCGCCTGCGCGCGATGGGCCGGCGCAGGGAGTCCTATGTCGGGCCGTGGCTGCCCGAGCCGCTGCTGACCGCGCCCGACGTGGCCGAGCAGGTCGAGCTGGCCGACAGCGTCTCGATCGCGATGCTGCTGGTGCTGGAGACGCTCGCGCCGGTCGAGCGGGCGGTGTTCGTGCTGCGGGAGGTGTTCGACCTGGAGTACGACGAGATTGCCGAGGCCGTCGAGAAGTCCACCGCGGCGGTGCGCCAGATCGCCTACCGGGCCCGGGCGCACGTCACCGCGCGCCGGCCACGCGGCTCGGTCTCGCCGGCCGAGACCCGGACCGCGCTCGAGGCCTTCCGGCGAGCGGTCGAAACCGGCGACCTGCAGAGCCTGCTCGACATCCTCGCGCCGGACGTCGTCTCCCTGAGCGACGGCGGCGGCGTCAGGCGGGCCATCCTGCGCCCCATCGTGGGTGCCGGCAAGGTGGCCCGCCTGCTGGCCTTCGGCTGGTACCGCCGCGGCCCGGCGCGTTCGTTCGAGCAGGTCCAGGTCAACGGCGCACCGGGTCTGCTCGTCCGGGTCGGCGGCGAGATCGACGGCGTGCTGGCGGTGCGGGTCGAGGACGGCCGCATCGCCGGCCTCTACCACGTGCGCAACCCGGAGAAGCTGTCGCGCGTGCAGCGGGAGACCGCCGTGGTCAGAACCCGACGACCTGCCGGATCAAGATGACGTGGATGCGCCCCGGCAGCTCCTGGTGCAGCTCGAGGACCTTCCCGATGTAGCTGTGCTGGCCGTACACCGCCTGCGCGCGGGCGTCCTCGAGCACCAGGCTGTGCTGGTGGACCCGCTCGCGGGCGGCCTCCAGCGTGGCGACCAGCTTCTGCGCGCCGGCCACGAAGATCACGTTGGGCGCGCCCCACGCGTAGGCGGCGAGCTGGCTGCCGGAGGCCGACGCGATGACCAGCGAACCGTCGCGGGTGACCGCGTGCACGCTGCCCAGGGCGTAGTCGCTCTGGCCGGCGATGGCCTTCATCTCCTGCCCCTGGGTCTGGAAGTCCAGCGCGAGCATCTTGTTCCGCGCCGACTCGTAGGGCCCGCCGCCGTTGATCGCGTCGTCGATGCCGGTCTCCTGCAGCGTCACCGAGGTGTTCGTCATCACCGACGAACCGTGCGGGATGCGCCGCAGCGCCGCCTGGCGGGCGGCGTCGAGGTCGTCGACGACCTCGACGCTGAACCCGTGCTCCTCGAGCGCGACGACCGTCGCGGACAGCGTCGCCTCGTCGGGCAGCGTGGTGAAGCGCTCCGACACGTCGATCGTGGTCATGGGGACTCTCCTCGTTCGCAATTTGGGATAAGCGGACTTTACCCCGCTTACGATAGCTGCGGTAGGGTGACCTTCGTGCGGAAGATCGAGGTGACGTGGGGAACACCACGCACGGAGCGCGCCGACGCGGCACGCAACCGGCAACACCTCATCGCCACCGCTCGCGCGATGCTCGCGGAGCTCGGCCCCGACCAACTCACCATGGACGCGCTCGCCGAACGCTCCGGCCTGGGCAAGGGCACCGTGTTCCGCCGTTTCGGCACCCGCGCCGGCATCTTCGGGGCGCTGCTGGACGACGGCGAACGCGTCTTCCAGGAGCGGGTGCTCTCCGGCCCGCCGCCGCTGGGCCCGGGCGCCTCGCCGCTGGAGCGCCTGATCGCCTACGGCCGGGCCAGGATCCATTTCATGGTGGAGTACCACGAGATCGCCCGGGCCGCGGTCGACGGCCGCCAGCCCATCCCCGCCGGATCGCAGACGCCGATGTCGCGGGCCCACATCCGGATGCTGCTGACCGGGATCGACCTCGGCCCGGCCGATCTCGACCTGCTCGCCATGCAGCTGACGGCGGCCCTGGACGGCCCCATCCTGCTCTACGTGTCGGCGACCGACCTGATCCCCGCCGAGCAACCGCTCACCGACGGCTGGCGCGACCTCGTGCAACGGGTCTGCCGCCCCTGACCCGGCGGGTCGGGCTCAGCGGCGACCGGCGCTCTCCAGCAGCGCGAATCCCTCCAGGAGGCGCTGGAGGCCGAACTCGAACAGCGCGGTGTCGTCGTCCGCCCCGTCGAGGTCCAGCGCGGTCCCGCGCACGAAGTCGGCGGCGGTCGCGGCGATCTGCGACACGGTCTGCGCCGGCAGGTGCACGCCCGCCATCGCGCGCATCGCCCACTCGACGTGCGCGACCACATGGGGGTTGAGCTCCGACCTCTGGAAACACACGGTTCGGGCGAGCCATGGGCGGCTGCGGTACATCTGCCACTGCATGCGGCACAGCTGCTCGAGCTGCGCCCGCCACACGCCGACGTGCTTCGGCGGCGGGTGCTCGGCGAAGACCGCGTCGGCCATCAGGATCTCCAGGCGGGCCCGCGGGCGCACGTGCCGGTACGGCGTCATGGTGGCCACGCCGAGCCGCTCCGCGATGCGCCGCATGGAGACGGCGGCGAGCCCCTCGGTGTCGGCCAGCTCGATCGCGATGCCCACCACCTGCGTGCGGAACCCCAGGCTCGCCGGCGGCGGGGGCCGCCATGCCGACGCGACGCTGGCGGCGTCCTCGGTCACCACCATCCCGTGGACGCGGCGCACCTTCCCGGTGAGACCCTCGTCCCGCATCAATCGCAGCGCCTTGAACGCGATGTGCATCGAGACGTCCCACTCGCGCATGAGGTCCCTGAACGTCAGCAGCTCGCCCGGCCGCAGCTCGCGGGCAGCGATTCGCCGGCGCAGCTCTGCGACAATGTCCGCCGCGATGAGCGCCACAGGTGCCTCCCCCTCACTTCTTGCCGTGGGCCGGAATCAGCTCTTGCCGTGGGCTGGAATCAGCCGACCGAATCCGTCCAGCAGCCGCTGCAGGCCGAAGTCGAACAGCGCGGCATTGTGCCCGCCCTCGCCCTCCCCCGCGCCGAGCTCCCGTAGCGCAGGCTCCTGCGCCAGTCTCATCGCATGCCCGCGCACGAAGTTCGCGGCGGTCAGGGCGAGACGCCGCTCACCCGAGAGCGCGCGCACCGCCCACTCGACGTGCGCGACCACATGCGGACTGAGCAGCGGTTGCTTGAACGAAACGGCTTTGGCGAGCCAGAGATGGCCGCGGTACATCTCCAGCTGCAACAAGCACAACGCTTCCAGCTGCGCCCGCCAGTCCCCGGCGGGCGACTCCGGCGGCGGGTGCTCGGCGAAGATCGCGTCGGCCATCAGGATCTCCAGGTGGGCCCGGTCGCGCACGTACTTGCGCAGCGTCGCGGACTCCACCTCGAGCCGCCCCGCGATGCGCCGCATGGACGTGACCTCGAGCCCGTCGGCATCCGCCGACTCGATCGCCGTGCGCACCATCAGCGGCACGATCTGCGCATCCACGGGTGCGGCATCGCGGCCCCAGGTCGGCGCCTCCCACGCGGATGCGATCTCGGGAGCCCGCTCGGTGACCACCAGCCCCGGCCCGTCGGCCGCCTTCTCGGCGAGACCGTCCTGGCGCATCCTCGCCAGCGCGTGGTGCGCGGCGCTCACCGTGACGTCCAGCTCGCGGGCGATGTCCTTCGCGGACGGCAGGAGGTCGCCCGGCCGCAACTCGCCCGCGACGATGCGCCGGCACACCTCAGCGACAATGCTCGCCCCGACCCGCGCCACGACCGCCTCCCAGCCGAACCATAGCTTGTGGCGAGGTGCACGTGGCACGCAGGTCGGTGGCGGCTCAGCGGCGACGGCCGCTCAGTGGCGATAGTCGCTCAGTGGTGGTGCTCGCTCAGTGGCGGTAGTCGCGATGCCGCCAGAGCATCGCCGCGAGCATGGCCGGCAGCATCAGCAGGTGACCGCCCATCATGAGCGCGCCGCCGGAGATCGCGCCCATCGCGTACGGCACGAGGAGTGCCAGGAACGGCAGTACCATCGCGGCGGACATCTCGGCGATCAGCCGCCACGAGTGGCGCCGGATGCGCATCCAGAGGCCCATGCCGATGGTCATGTTCGCGGCCATCACCAGCGCGCCGGCCGCGGGCCGCTCGGCCAGGCCGGGCCAGGCCCAGGACCAGACGGGTCCGAGCAGCACCATCCCGGCCAGCATCGAGACGACCATCTCCACGTAGTGCAGCGCGAATCGCAGGTTCTTGCGGGCGGCCGATCGGGCCGGTGCGTGCGTTGCATGCGTCGGTGTCATGTCCGACATCGTGCGGCGTTGCGGCGGCGAGGTGACGTGCCAGAGGTCATGGTGTGCGGTCATGACCGTCCATGACGGCACACCATGACGGCACGGGAATCACAGCAGGCCGAGCGCGCGGGCCCGCAGTGCCGCCTGGGTTCGGTCGCGCGCGTTCAGCTTGGCCAGCACGTTCGTCACGTGGTTCTTGACCGTGCCTTCGGCGAGGAAGAGCTCGCCCGCGATCTCCCGGTTGGGCCGTCCGTCGGCGAGGAGCCGGAGCACGTCCAGCTCCCGGTCCGACAGCGGCACGACGAGCGGCTGGGGTCGCGGGGCGGCGGCGTCGGCGGGCAGCTGCGCGAAGCGTGCCACGACCATCGCCGCGACCGACGGCTGCAGCACCGCCTCGTCGCGGGCCGCGGCCAGCACGGCCTCGACCAGGCGGGCCGACGACACGTCCTTGAGCAGGTAGCCCACCGCGCCCGCTCGGAGCGCGGCGAACAGGTCGTCGTCATCGTCGAACGTGGTGAGCGCGATCACCCGCACGCCCGGCTGTTCGACCCGCATCCGGCGGGTGGCGGCGATGCCGTCGAGGACGGGCATGCGCAGGTCCATCAGCACGACGTCGGGGCGCAGCTCGGCGGCGCGGGCCAGCGCCTCGTCGCCGTTGCCGGCCTCGCCCACGACGACGATGTCGGTGCGGACCCCGAGCAGCACGGCGAGCGCCTCGCGGAACAGCGACTGGTCGTCGCCACGATCAGCACGCCGGACGCGGCGCCGGTGATCGCCGCGACCCAGCTGCGGGCAGGTAACGCCGGCTCAGCCCGCGGCGCCGCCTCGCTGGTGGCCGAGGCGGTCGCCACCACGAAGGCCGTCCTGGCCGCCCACGAGGCCGCCGAGGCCGCAGGCGAGATCGTGGTGCGGGCGGACTCGGCGTTCTACTCCCGCACGGTCATCGCCGCCTGCCGCCGCGCCCGGGTACGGTTCTCGATCACCGTGCGCATCGACGCCGAAGTCCGCCGGGCGATCGCCACCATCCCGGACGACGCCTGGATGGAAATCCAGTACCCGCAACCGGTCTGGGACGACGAGCAGCAACGCTTCATCTCCCGAGCGCACATCGCTGAGATCGCCTACACCGCGTTTGAAGGCCGCCGCGACGAGACCACCGCCCGGCTGATCGTGCGCCGCGTTCCCGACCTCAACAAGACCGCGGTCGACGCCCAGGGTGAGTTGTTCACTGTCTGGCGGTATCACGCCGCCTTCACCGACAGCCCGTTCATACTCGTGCAGGCCGAGGCCCAGCACCGCGGCCACGCGATCATCGAGCAGGTCTTCGCTGCACTCATCGACGGACCCCTGGCGCATCTGCCCTCGGGCCGGTTCAACGCCAACAACGCCTGGCTGGCCTGCATCGCGATCGCGCACAACCTCACCCGCGCCGCCGGCGTCCTCGCCGGCCGACCCCACGCGACCGCCCGGGCTGCCACCATCCGCCGGCACCTGATCAACATCGCCAGCCGGATCACCCGTCACGCCCGCGCTATCACGATCCACCTGCCCGAAAACTGGCCCTGGCAACACAACTGGCGACGACTGTTCGCCATCGCCCATGCCCCACCGGCCTGAATGTCCACAAAAGACATTCGGGCGGTCAGGCGGCCAACAACAGCGAACCCCACTAACCTTCAGCAGAGCACACCCAGCAGCCCGGCTGGCCGCTCCCGCGTGCCGTCACCCAACCCGCCAAGATCACACCACCCCGACCGCCATCGACAGACGCCCGATCGGTGGAGGGCTGAGGTAAGGCGCCATCCGTCCGACTGGCGTTCGGCTGCGGCAGTCCAGGGAAGCGCGTCGCTGACGTACCCGATCGCGCCACCGATGTGGTCGAGCGTGAGGGTCTAGTGGGCTTCCCAGTACCGGGTCACGCTGGCTTGATCACCCTACATGGTGACCTGAGTTTGGTGGTCCTCGTCGTAGCCAACGGCCAAACTCGCAGGCTGGTCGGGGTGCGCGCGGTTGCTCACGTCAATGGCGGCGATGTAATCGGCGCGCTGCTGGAGCATGGTCTTGCGGTACTTGGGCACGATTAATTAAGCGCTCGGCGTCGGGCCTCGCCCCTGGCCGCGTCCAGCATCGACGGGATCATGTTCTCCCCGGCGCGGGCCGCCGCGATCATCCGCTCCAGCCGCTCCTTGACCGCGACGCCGTCCCGGCCGGCCCGGCGGGCGGCCAGCACGCGGTTCTGCTCGACCTCGACCTCGTGCGAGACCCGCAGGATGTCCAGGTCGCGGGTCAGGAACCGGTGTGCACGTTGACGCCGACAACGCGCTTGTCGCGCCGCGCCAACGCCTGCTGCTACACGAACGCGCTGTCATAGGCCTCGGCGACAGCCTCGAGCTCCGGCTCCGGGGGCGAAGGAGATCCGGTCCGAGGCGTCGCCCGGTCTCCAGTCGCGTCAGGCAGCCGAGACCATGTCAGTCGGCACGCCCTGTTCCTTGTTGCTCGGTCCGGCCGACACGCCAGAAACGCCGTGCGATTACGGCGTCCTCACGTATTTGGGTGATGTCGGCTTCGCTTGCCGTTGTGGTCAACTCATGACGTGGACCGATGTGCCCGACAGGCGTTGGCCGCGAGGAGCGGCGATGGACACGTGATCGGCGTCATTGACGAGTTCGAATATCGGCGATTGGACGTTGTGATAGCAGCCTGTCGCCGGCGTCGCCGACACGGTGGCAGCAGTGCAGCAACCAGCCCGGCAGGCGTTGCGGGTCAAGCATCGCCAGCAGCCGGCCGATCCGTGGTGAAACGTAGCCGCGCCGGTTGCGCCAGGAGGTACCGATGACCACCGACACGTCCGGCCGGCAGGGCACTGCTCCTGCAGCTTCCGAGGAGCCTGCCGACGGCGGTCGTCAACTGATTTCGCTCCCGGGACGTTCGCCCGTCCTCGATGCTGCGCAGGTTGCGGTGCTGCGAGGCTACGGCCGCGAACGAGACGTGGCTGCCGGCGAAGTGCTGTTCACCGATGGCGACGAGACGTACAACCTGGTCGTGGTGCTCGCGGGTACGGCTGACGTCATCGAGGGCTACGGCCGGCCGGAGGCAAGTGTCGTCGCCAGCTACGGTCCGTCGGAGTTCCTCGGCGAAATCGGCATGCTGACCGGGCAGCGTGCCTTTCTGAGCGCCGTCGCCCGTTTCCCAGGTCGGGTCCTGGATGTTCCGGTGGAGCAGCTGCGGCTCGTCATGGCGCACGAGCCAGGCCTCAGCGACCTCGTCCTGCGAACCTTCCTGCTGCGTCATTCCGTCCTGATGAGCCGCGGCACCGGCCTGACCCTGGTGGGGTCGCGCTTCGACCGTGACACGCGGCGGCTGCTGGAGGTGTTGGCGCGCAACAGGCTGGTCTGGACCTGGCTGGACCTGGAGGCGTCGCCCGAGGCTGAACAGATCCTCCAGAGCCTTCACATTCCGGTCGCCGAGCTGCCGATCATCATCGTGCCCGGCGGACCGGTGCTGAGAAACCCCGGCGGCCGGGTGCTGCTGGACGCCTTGGCCATCTCCGTCGACGCTGGCTCGTATCCGCCCGGCGTGTGTGACCTGCTCATCGTGGGCGGCGGTCCGGCCGGTCTCGCGGCAGCGGTGTACGGCGCCTCGGAGGGCATGGCGACAACATTGGCGGAGGACACCGCGCTCGGCGGCCAGGCGGGCACCTCGTCACGTATCGAGAACTACCTCGGCTTTCCCGCCGGCTTGTCCGGGGAGGAACTCGCCGCTAGGGGGGCGCTGCAGGCGCAGAAGTTCGGCGTCCGGATCAAGCTGGCCGCGAAAGCTGCTGCGTTGTCATTGCAGGGCGGCGTGCACCTGGTCACGTTCGATGACGGCGAGGCCATTGAGGCGAAGTCAGTGATCATCGCAACGGGCGCGCGGTACAACCGGCTCCCTGTGGACCGGTTGGCCGAATTGGAGGGCGTCGGGGTGTACTACGCGGCGACCCAGGCGGAAGCCCAGGCCTGCGGCGCCGGGCCGGTCGCGATCGTCGGAGGCGGCAACTCCGCCGGACAGGCTGCGCTCTTCCTCAGCCGTTCATGCGCTGCAGTGCACATGATCATCCGCCAGGACGCGCTGGACGCTTCGATGTCGCGCTACCTCGTCGACCGAATCGTGCGTAACCCCGCCATCGTGGTCTGGCCGTCCACCCAGGTGACCGCCCTGACCGGGACAAGCCGGCTCGAGGCCGTGCGCCTCAGTCGCGGGGGCCGGCCCGACGCGTCAGAGCTGGCGGTATCCGGGCTGTTCGTCTTCATCGGCGCGAACCCGGGAACCGGGTGGCTGTCGGGCCAACTTGCCGAGGACAGGCAGGGCTTCCTCCTGACCGGCAGAGACATCCCGGCCGGCGGCTGGGAAGACGAGAACTCGGCACCACTGCTACTCGAGACCAGCAGACCCGGCGTCTTCGCTGTAGGCGACGTGCGCAGCGGCTCCGTGAAGCGCGTCGCGGCCGCCATCGGTGAGGGCTCGATGGCAGTCCGCCTCGCCTTCGAACGACTGCAGTCGGCAGGCACCCCCGATCGCATTGACCTGGCCACCCGGGAAAACAGCCTGCGCCCCGCGCCGGCAGGGCACGTTCAAGCTATCCAATGATCCCCTTCGATGACCGCACCAGTGACTGGTTCCCCCTGGCTCCTAATCAACCCGAACGAACTCGCCGACGCGTGCAGCGAAGCCGACTTGCTTATACAGGAACGCAGGTACTCCTCTGCCGGCAGAGGGCCGCATCGTCCACCGCCCCTTCGCGACCGCGAGCGCGGTGGCGGATCCATTCACATCCGCAGTAAGACCGAAGAAAGGAAACGCAAGATGATCGACACGCTGGTTGTCCCCACCGCAGAGGAACTGGACGACATCTTCGTAGATGCCTCACCCGAAGAGGTCCACGCTTCCCTCTTCGTCCTTTTTAGGGAAGAAGGCGTAGGGGGCGACGAGCTCTGCGGCGTCTAAGCCGCTGAGCGCCAACCGGGCGCCTAGTAACGGGCGCCCGGTTGGCTGGCTCTTTTGGGCTTTACCCACGGTCAACAACGCGTCCCGTCTTCCCGGAGTCATTGGAGCGTCTGATGATGCTTGCACAATCCTCGGGCTTGCCCCAACAGTCCGTCATTAGTGACTCGGACAAGGTCTTCTCCGTCGGCACGCACCGGGTGCGTCCTCCCGAGGAGACCTGGGATTGGATCCGGCCGCTGCTTCCAGAGTTCGGCATCACGCGGGTCGCAGACGTCACCTGGCTCGATGAAATCGGCATTCCGGTCTTCCAAGCGGTGAGGCCCAACGCCCGCACCCTTTCGGTGTCTCAAGGAAAGGGCATCAGCCCCATGCTCGCCCGGGTCTCCGCCGCCATGGAAGGGGTCGAGCTGTGGCATGCGGAGCATCCGGTGATACCAGTGGTCGCCGGAACGGTCGAGACCGTCGAACCGGGATTGGGCTACCACGTGGACATGCTGGCTCTGGCTTCACGCCACCACCTGGGCCCGGACTGCCGTCTCGTCTGGTACCCGGCCACTCGGGTCGATAGGCACGGTTCGTCCTTGGTACCCGCCGCCCTGTTGCATCTGGACGCCCGCGTCACCGGCCGGTGGGCACCTCCTCTGTTTCAAGCCACAAGCAACGGCCTGGCCAGCGGCAACGTGCTCGACGAGGCACTTCTGCACGGTATGTACGAGGTGATCGAGCGGGATGCCTCGACGCGGGCCCGACGTCATGGTGGGGCGCGCCCGGTCGATCTGGCGTCCGTCGACGATCCCACTGCCGGCATGCTGCTGGAGTACCTGCGAAGGGCCGGCGTGGACGTCACGATCCGGTTCCTGCCTAGCCCTACCGGCGTTCCGACGTTCGACGCGCTGATCTGGAGCGACCTGTTCCCCGTGCCGTTCGGCGGGGTCGGCACCCATCTAGACACCGGCGTGGCGCTGTGCCGCGCACTCAGCGAGGCGGCGCAGTCCCGTGCGACCGCCATTGCGGGAGCCCGCGACGACATCGGGCGAACGCCGTATCGACAGGCCCGCGCCTTCGGAGTGGACCGATCGCCGTCCGGCCGTTCCGCTGACGTGCCCGCTGCGGACGTCCAGGCCCTTGGCTCGATCATTTCGCGCCCGCTCCGGGACGTACATCTGGAGGCGCTCCACGTGGCCCAGCTGATCGAATCGGTGACGGGGTGTCCACCGCTATACGTCGATCTGACGCGCGCCGAGTTCGCGGTTCCCGTCGTCCATGTGGTGTGTCCGGGACTGCTCTTCGATGCCGGCCACTGAGCAGGCAGTCGGGCCGATCGAAGACACACGGCCCGTGGCGGTCCGCTGTAGACGCTTGTTTTCGACGCATCCGAGTGCGACATACCGAGGTGACCCCCGCATGCCACGAAAGTATTGCTTTGTCGGCCCCAGCCTGCCCGAGGCCGCCGAGCTTACGGCCGGATCCGACATCCGGGTGCTTCCCCCCGTTGCCGCCGGCGACCTTATGCGCTTGGGCGTGCGCGGCGGCGATACGGTCGGCATCGTTGACGGCTACTTCCACCAGACGGGTTCCGTGCGACACAAGGAGATCCTGGACCTCCTCAGCCGTGACGTGAACGTGCTAGGTGCCGCGAGCATGGGAGCGCTGCGGGCCGCTGAATTGGACCGCTTCGGCATGAAAGGCGTAGGCAGCGTATACGCCGACTACCGAGACGGCCGGTTGGAGGCTGATGACGAGGTCACATTGCTGCACAGCCCCGCGGAGGAGGGCTATCGCGCGCTGTCGGAACCGCTGGTCGGCATACGGGCCACCTTTGCCTACGCCGTCGAGCAAGAGGTGTGCGACGCCTCAACGACGGGCCAGCTCCTCGGCATTCTCGCCCGGTGGCCCTTCGGCCGACGCTCCTATGCAGCCCTTCCTGCGGCCGGCGCCGAGGCCGGCTTGGACCCAGCGACTGTGCTGGCGCTCCAGCAGTTCTGCGTCAGTCACCGCCGGGACCCTAAGCGGGCAGATTCCCTGCTTCTGCTGGAGCGCATGCGCGATGTCTCCGCTGCGGAGCTCAGCCCCCACGGGGAACGCCCTACAGTGAACCGTACGTCCTTTCTTTACGCCTGGCAGCTGGCGGCGCGAGGAGTTGGCCTTGGCGAAGACACCGCCCGGACCAGCGAACTCGGCCTGCTGCGTGCCTGCCAGCTCTTCGCCGACGACTACCCAGCCCATCACCGGCGAATAGCCCTGCAGGCCCTCGCAGACGAGTGCGCCTCCGAGTGCGGAGAACAGAAGCCCAGCGGTACAGACCCGCAGGAGCGTGCACTGCGGCACGGAGAACACCGCGGTCTGTACCGGCTGCCCGCCAACGGTAGTCGGCTCGCCTTCCTGGACCAGTGGTTGAAAACCGCGCAGACCGAACTGTCGCCGTGCGAACAGCTCACTATTTTCCTGGTCCGGGCCTTTCGCACTGCTCCAGGACTGCCGTGGGACGAGCCTGCCCTGGGGCTACTGCAGGAACCGTCCACCCGCACCGCGGCTCAACGGTTCGTCCGGCTCGCCTGGCAGGCCAACGACCGTGCCCTAAAAGACCGCCCCGGCGTCGACCTCTACTCCATCTCCAAAACGAGGATCCTCGACCTTCTCGCCGAGCGGTGGGATGTGCCGCCCGACGAACTCGAACTCGCCGCACTCGACAGAAACTTCACATCAGTCGAAGAAGCCGTGACCGCCGCACGTCCCTTCTACCTATTTGCGCGGTTCAACCGGACAGCCGCCAGGCTACGGATGGGCATTCCATCAACCCCCTAATTCTTCGTAAGCATTGGGCCGGGACTGTACGTAGCTCCTCTGTCAACCGGTGAGGGCGCAGTCGATCCGCAGGGCTTGGTAGACGACGTCGGAGAGGCGTCGTTTCAGGACGCGGAGGGCTTCGAGGCCGCCGTCGCCACCGGCCTTTCGTCGGGTGATGAGCTCCTTGGCCGGCGGGTGGGGGGACTGTACATAGCTCCGCTGTCAAGAGCTCGATGCGGCGTTGGCTCGTAGGGCTTGGTAGATGACGTCGGAGAGGCGTCGTTTCAGTACGCGCAGGGCTTCGAGGCCGCCGTCACCGCCGGCCTTTCGGCGGGTGATGAGGTCC